>JAYTAR010000287.1:0-3775 GCA_043737455.1 Sphingomonadales bacterium
GATCATGGCGATTGCGTTGCCGCTCGCGGCGCCGGCAGGGCGTGCCATGGCGCAGGAGAGCAGCGGGTTTGCCGCTTACCTCGATCAGGTCGCGATCCGTGCGCGTGCGCAGGGCGTGAGCCAGGCGACGCTCGACGCGGTGCTGCCGACGCTCAGCTTCAATCCGCGCGTCGTGCAGCTCGATCAGGCGCAGCCTGGCAGCACACCCGGCGGGCCAATCCCACGCTTTGCGCCCTATCGCGCGGCACATGTCGATGCCGCACGCATCGCTCGCGGCCGCGCTAAGTATCAGGCGCTGCGCCCGTTGCTCGCCCGCGTCGAGCGCGAGACCGGCGTTCCCGAATCGATCATGGTGTCGATCTATGGCAATGAGACCAATTACGGCGCGTACACCGGCGATTTCGATCTGCCGCGTGCGCTCGCGAGCCTCGCCTATGAAGGGCGCCGCCGCGCGTTGTTCGAAGGCGAGTTGATAGACACGCTGAAGCTCATCGACCGCGGCATCCCGCGCGAGCGGCTGAAGGGCAGTTGGGCGGGCGCGACCGGCTATCCGCAGTTCCTGCCCTCGGCCTATCTGCGCCTTGCGCGCGACGGCGACGGCGACGGTCGCGTCGATATCTGGACGAGCGAGGCCGACGCGTTGGCGTCGATCGCCAATTATTTCGTCGAAGCGGGATGGCGACCGAACCAGCCATGGGGCGTGGCAGCGCGCGTGTCCGGCTCACTCGACCGCAACGCGATCGTCAACCGGACCGTCAGCCCGCGCTGCCCGCGCGTCCACGACCGCCACAGCCGCTGGATGACCGTCGCCGAGTGGCGCGCGCTTGGCGTCGTGCCGCTGTCGTCGAAGCTGCGCGACAGCGACTTGGCGTCGCTGCTCGAACCCGACGGGCCCGAGGCGACCGCATATCTGCTGACCGGCAATTACCGGGTGATCCTCGACTATAATTGCTCCAATTTCTACGGGCTGGCGGTGGGATTGCTCGCGGATGCCGTTGCGGGTTGAGGCGATCGTCGTCTGCGCGCTGCTCGCCAGCTGCGCCACAGGCCCGCCGCCCCGCAGCGGCCCTGCCAGCGGTACGATCAAGCTCGGCAAGCCGTACCGTGTCGCGGGCGTCACCTACACCCCCGCCGACGACCGCCGCTTTGACGAGACCGGGCTCGCGAGCTGGTATGGGAACGAGCTGCGCGGCCGCTCCACGGCGAACGGAGAGGCGTTCGACCCCGACGGCATGACCGCCGCGCACCGCACGCTGCCGATGCCGTCATGGGTATCGGTGACCGCGCTCGACACCGGGCGCGCGATCGTCGTGCGCATCAACGATCGCGGGCCCTTCACGTCGGACCGTGTCATCGACTTGTCGTTCGGCGCGGCGCGCGCGCTGGGTATCACCGGGCGCGGCGCACACCGGGTGCGCGTGCGCCGGGTCGCGACTCCCGGCGCATCGCCGGTGTCGACGAGCCTGCCACGCGTGGAAACATCGGCACGTATTCCCGCGGGCGAGGGGCCGTGGTTCGTGCAGGTCGCAAGCTTCACCAGCGCGAGCCGCGCCGACGCGCTCGCCGACCGGCTCGGCGCGCGCGTGTCGCAAGGCGGCGGCGTCTACCGCGTGCGGCTCGGCCCGTTCGACCGCGCCGATCGTGCACGCGACGCACTGGCACGGCTGGCGGCAACCGGCTATCCCGACGTCGTCGTCACGCGCTGATGTAATCGTCGAGGAATTGTCTTGAAGCCAGTCTTGCCCCTGCTCGCCCTAACGTTCGTCGCGATGCCCGCGGTGGCCGCCGCGCCGCCGTTCGATACGCCAGCGCCGGTCGCGTACCTCGTCGATCTCTCGTCGGGCGCGACACTCTATGCCAAGGATGCCGAGCGCCGCATGCCACCTGCGTCGATGGCCAAGATGATGACGGTCTATGTTGCGTTCGACATGCTCAAGAAGGGCGAGTTGAAGCTCGACCAGCAATTGACGGTCCGCCCCGAAACCTGGGCGCGCTGGCACGGCCCCGCGGCGGGATCAACGATGTTCTTGTCTCCCAACGAGTCGGTCAGCGTCGAAAACCTGCTGAAGGGCATCGTGACGTTGTCGGGCAACGACGCGTGCGTCGTCCTCGCCGAGGGGATTGCGGGCACCGAAGAGGCGTTCGCCGCGCGCATGAACGCGGCCGCCAAGCAGATCGGGCTGGCGGGAAGCAGTTTCGGCAATTCGAACGGGTGGCCCGACGCCGGGCGCACCTATGTGACCGCGCGCGATCTCGCGACGCTCGCGAAAGCGACGATCGAGGACCACCCGATACTCTACAAGAAGTTTTATTCGCTGCCGTCGTTCACCTGGGGAAAGACGCTCGGGGCTGGAACCGACATCACGCAGGCGAATCGCGATCCGTTGCTGGGGCGCGTTGCAGGTGCCGATGGGCTGAAGACCGGGCACACCGACGAGGCGGGCTATGGCTTCACCGGTTCGGCCGTACAGAATGGGCGGCGCCTGGTGATGGTGGTCGCGGGCCTCACCAGCTTCAACCAGCGCATCGCCGAATCGGTGCGCTTCATCGAATGGGGCTTTCGCGCCTGGCAGTCCAAGCCATTGTTCAAGCAGGGGCAATTGGTCGAGACTGCCGACGTTCAGCTGGGCGACGCCGGCACCATCGGCCTCGTCGCGCCGCGCAATCTGGCGGTCACGATGCCCGGCGGCGCGATGACGGGAATGACGGTCAAGGTCGTCTACGACGGGCCGATCCGCGCGCCGATCAGCAAGGGCCAGCACATTGCCAATCTGATCGTCGAAACGCCGTCGACGCCACCGCAGTCGATGCCGCTCGTCGCCGCTGCGTCGGTCGGCGAAGCGGGTTTCTTCCGCCGCGCTTGGGCGGGATTGTTCTCGCTGTTCGGGGCGTGACGCGCGGCGTCTTCGTCACGCTCGAGGGCGGCGAAGGCGTCGGCAAGTCGACGCAGGCGGCGCGTCTGGCGGACGCCTTACGCGCGCGTGGCAAGACCGTCGTCGAGACGCGCGAACCTGGCGGTACGCCGGGGGCCGAGGCGATCCGCGACCTGCTGATGCGCGGCGCCACTGATCGCTGGAGCGCGCGCGCCGAAGCGTTGCTCTTCGCCGCCGCGCGCGCCGATCACGTCGAACGCCTCATCGCGCCCGCGCTCGAGCGTGGCGAGTGGGTCGTGTGCGATCGCTTCGTCGATTCGACGCGAGCGTATCAGGGCGGGGCGGGGGGCATTGCAGATGACGACGTCATGGCCCTGCACCGGATCGGCAGCGACGGGCGGCTGCCCGATCGGACTTTGCTGCTCGAACTCGCGCAGGACGAAGCGGCAGGGCGTGCCGCGATGCGCGACGGGGAAAGCAGTGATCGCTTCGCAGCGCGCACGTCCAGCTATCACGCGAACCTGCGCGAAGCGTTTGGCGCACTGGCGCGCGCCGAGCCGGCGCGATTTCGCGTCATCGCCGCTGATGGTCCCGCCGACACCGTGACCGCACGCCTGCTTGCGGCGCTCGACGACCTTTTGTGACGATGATCCTCGGGCATGACGCGCAACGCGCGGCTTTACGCGCGGCGATCGACGGCGGGCGGATGCATCATGCGTGGCTGCTTCACGGCCCGCGCGGCGTGGGCAAGGCGATGCTTGCCGGACAGGTCGCCGCACGGTTGCTGGCCGAGGCGTCGGCGACCCCGCCGGCCGGTGACGCGCTCACGCTTGCCGACGACCACCCGACCGCACGGCTAATCGCGGCAGGATCGCATCCCGACCTCGCGGTGCTGCAGCGGC
>JAYTAR010000288.1:0-3766 GCA_043737455.1 Sphingomonadales bacterium
TCCTTGTCCTTCTGACACCCAGCTGCAATCGAGTTACCGATTGCACGCCCGTTGCAGAAACCGCCGTTGGGCTGACCAAAGGCATTGGCGCCGGTCGTGGTCGTCACTGTATCGCCGAACGTGCCGTCGAGATTACGATCGAACAGGATCGGCGAGCCGGCATCGTTGGACTGAAACGCGCCGCCGAACGAACCGCCAACGTACAATCCGCTAAAGCCCCGCGAGTCCATCGACGAGTCCTGCGCGATCGCGGGAGCTGCAGCCAAAGCGACGAACGCGGTGGCGGAGAGAGCAAGAGCTTTTAACATAGGTTATGCCTTTCACTGGTAAACGCGCCGCAGGAACGGTGCGGCCAGGCAAAAGGATGCATGGTGCAATGCAATAAAGAACTAACCGTGGCAGAAATGCCACACCTTGCTTGCTTGCATCGGCATTACGCCCGTCCATAAGGCTGCGACATGTCCGACCTGTTCGATACTGCGGCTCCCGCCGCAAATTACGATGCCTCCTCGATCGAAGTGCTCGAAGGGCTCGAGCCCGTCCGTCGGCGGCCCGGCATGTATATCGGTGGCACCGACGAGCGCGCCTACCACCATCTTGCCGCCGAAGTCCTCGATAACGCCATGGACGAAGCGGTCGCTGGGCATGCGAACCGAATCGAGGTCGTGCTGGCAGCGGGAAACCGGCTTACCATTACCGACAACGGGCGTGGCATTCCGGTCGATCCGCATCCCAAATTTCCCGACCAGTCGGCGCTCGAAGTCATCATGTCGACGCTGCATTCGGGCGGCAAATTCGATGGCAAGGCGTATGCGACGTCGGGCGGTCTGCACGGCGTCGGGGTCAGTGTCGTGAACGCGCTGTCGAGCGATACCGTCGTCGAGGTCGCCCGCGGTCGCGAGCATTTTCGCCAGCGGTTCGCGCGCGGCGTGACGCTGGCACCGCTCGAGCGACTGGGACCGGTCGCCAACCGGCGCGGGACGAGCGTCGCCTTCACCCCCGACACACAGATCTTCGGCCCGGAAATGAACTTCAAGCCTGCGCGGCTGCACCGGCTCGCGCGATCGAAAGCGTATCTGTTCGCTGGCGTCGAGATCCGCTGGCGCTGCGATCCGGCCCTTATCGCCGACGAGACACCCGCCGAAGCGATCTTCCAATTCCCCGGCGGACTGGCCGACCATCTCCGCGAGCAGGTGGCGTCGCGCGAGTGTGCCACCGCGACTTTCTTTACCGGTCGACAGGATTTCCCCGGCGAGGCGCAGGGGCGCGTCGAATGGGCGGTCGCGTGGCCGCTGTGGAGCGAAGGCAGCTTCAGCTGGTACTGCAACACGATACCGACACCCGACGGCGGCACGCACGAAGCCGGGCTGCGCGCCGCGATCGTCAAGGGCATCCGCGCGTTCGGCGCGCTCGTCGGCATGAAGAAAGCCGCCGACATTCAGCCCGAGGATGTCGTCGGACCTGCCGAGCTGATGCTGTCGGTCTTCATCCGCGAACCGCAATTCCAGAGCCAGACCAAGGACCGGCTGACGAGCCCCGAGGCTGCCCGGCTTGTCGAAAACGCCATGAAGGATCATTTCGATCACTTCTTGACCGACAATATGGACCGCGGGCGGGCGCTGCTGACTTATGTCACCGACCGCATGGACGAGCGGCTTGCGCGCCGAGCCGAACGCGAGATCAAGCGCAAGACCGCGACCAGCGCGCGCAAGCTGCGCTTGCCGGGCAAGCTGACCGATTGTTCGCAGAGCGAGGGCGGCACCGAGCTGTACATCGTCGAAGGCGACAGTGCGGGCGGTAGCGCAAAGCAAGCGCGCGACCGCAAGACGCAGGCGATCCTGCCGATCCGCGGCAAGATCCTGAATGTCGCGAGCGCGACCGCCGACAAGATCCGCGCGAACAGCGAGATCGCCGATCTGATCCTCGCGCTCGGTTGCGGCGTGCGCGATGCATGCGATGCGGCGAACCTGCGTTACGACCGCGTCGTTATTATGACCGACGCCGACGTCGATGGCGCGCATATCGCGACGCTGCTGATGACATTGTTCTTTCAGGAGATGCCCGACATCGTGCGCAAAGGGCGCGTCTACCTCGCGCAGCCGCCGCTGTACCGGCTGACCGTAGGCGCGAAATCGCTGTACGCGCGCGACGACGCGCACCGCGCCGAAATCGAGGCGGGCGCCTTTCGCGGCAAAAAGGTAGAGGTCGCGCGGTTCAAGGGGCTGGGCGAGATGAACCCGATGCAGCTACGCGAAACGACGATGGACCCGCGCACGCGCACATTGCTGCGCGTCACGCTACCGCAGGAATATGAAGAGCGCGCCGGGGTGCGCGATCTCGTCGAACGCTTGATGGGCAAGAACCCCGAGCATCGTTTTAACTTCATCCAGGAAAACGCCGCGCGCGTCGACGAGGCCGCGATCGATGCGTGACGGCGCGCGTCCGCCGCCGGGCGAACGCACACGGATCGTGGTCAAGGTCGGCTCGTCGCTGCTCGTCGATCGCGCGGGCGCGGTGCGACGCGCGTGGCTGGCAGGGCTGGTCGATGACATCGCCGCGCGGATCGCGAGCGGCCAGCAGGTCGCAATCGTCTCGTCGGGAGCGATCGCGCTCGGCGCGCGGCGACTGCGGCTGGCGAAGGGCGGGCGCGCAAGCCTCGAGGATGCGCAGGCCGCTGCCGCGGTCGGGCAGATCGCGCTTGCGAGTGTGTGGGCCGAGTTGCTGAGCGCGCAGGGGCTGACTGCCGCACAAATGCTCGTCACCCTCGACGACCTCGAGGACCGGCGGCGCTATTTGAACGCGAGCGCGACGCTCGACCGTCTGATGTCGCTCGGCGTCGTCCCCGTCATCAACGAGAACGACAGCGTCGCGACCGCCGAAATCCGGTTCGGCGACAACGACCGGCTCGCCGCGCGGATCGCGCAGGTCGCGGGCGCGGGCCAGGTCGTGCTGCTGTCCGACGTCGACGGGCTCTACACGGCCGATCCGTCGCGCGATGCGGGCGCGACGCGGATCGCACGCGTCGAGGCGATCGACGCCGATGTTGAGGCGATGGCGGGAACGACCTCGCAATCGGGCATGGGGTCGGGCGGAATGGCGTCGAAGATCGCGGCGGCGCGCATCGCGATGGCGAGCGGCGTCGACCTCGTCATCGTATCGGGGCACGAGCCGCACCCGCTGGCGCGCGTCGCCGATGGCGCAGGTACGGTCTTCGTCGCCGACGGTAGAGCGCGCAGTCGCAAGGCGTGGCTGGCGGGACGATTGACGGTGAAGGGCAGCATCACGGTCGACGGCGGCGCGGCAAAGGCGCTCAAGCGCGGCGCGAGCCTGCTGCCCGCAGGCGCCCGCGCAGTCAGCGGGCAGTTCGTACGCGGCGACGTCGTCGACGTGGTCGACGCCGACGGAGCCACGCTCGCACGCGGCTTGAGCGAGTATGACAGCGACGCAGCGGCGCGGATCGTCGGGCTGAAATCCGATGCGATCGCCGCCGCGCTTGGACACGAGCCGCGCGCCGCGCTGGTCCACCGCGACCATATGGTGTTGCTGTGATCGTCGCGCTGACCGGCGCGACGGGGTTTCTGGGCGGGCATGTGCTGACGCGGCTGCTCGAAGTCGGGCACGTCGTGCGCGCCTTGACGCGCCAGCCGCAAGCGGCGCGTACAGGAATGACGTGGATCGAGGGCGCACTCGACCGCCCCGACGCGCTTGCCGTGCTGTGCGCCGATGCCGACGCAGTCGTGCACGTCGCCGGCGTGGTCAACGCGGC
>JAYTAR010000289.1:0-9240 GCA_043737455.1 Sphingomonadales bacterium
GTGGCGAACGGATCGGCGGCAGGAACCAGGCGCACTTCACTCGTGGTGTTGTCGCCGGTGGCGAGCGCTATCCAGCACCGGTCGTGCGTGGTGCCGACGCCGCACTGGAAACCGATATCGGGCTCGCGGTAGAGCACGACATCCTCGGCGATCGGCGAACCGATACGGTGTGCGAGGAGCGTATCGATGCGCCACTGATCGTTGACGCGTCCATAAAGCAGCGTAGCGCCATCGGTGCTCCATACCAGCGCGCCCATCGTATCCGGGATCGTGTCGGGCAGATCCACTCCCGTCGTCAGGTCGCGGATGCGCGCCGTAAAGCGCTCCGAACCGTCGTCGTCGGTCGCATAGGCAAGGAAGCGCGCGTCCTCGCTGACCGCGAGCGCTCCTAGACGGAAATATTCCTTGCCTGCCGCGAGCGCGGGCTCGTCGAGGATCAGTTCGTCGACCCCACCCGCAACGGGCCGTCGCCACCATTTGCGATACTGGCCCCCGGTCTCGTACGCCCGCCAATAGACGTGATCGCCGTCCTTGGCCGGGACGCTCGCCTCATCCTCCTTGATGCGCCCCTTCATCTCGTCGAACAGCGTGTTGACGAGCGGCCGGTGCGGCGCCATCCACGCCTCGAAATACTCGTTTTCGGCGGCAAGATGCGTCAGGATCTCGGGCGCGGCCACGTCGGGATAGGCCGGATCGCGCAACCACGCATAAGGGTCGGTCAGGCTTGTCGAGTGGTGCGACGTCGTGACGGGGCGATGAGCAGCGATCGGTGGCATCGCGGCTCCTTACCATCGACGATGAAGCGCGATAGGGGGGAAGCATGACTGTGATCGCGCTCGAACTGCTCCGCGCTCGACTGAAAGCCGACGGCCTCGACGGGTTCGTCGTGCCGCTGACCGACGAGCATATGTCCGAATATGTCGGCGATTATGCCAAAAGGCTCGAATGGCTGACGGGGTTCCGGGGTTCGGCGGGCGCGGCGGCGGTGCTGGCGACACGCGCAGCTGTGTTCACCGACGGGCGTTATACGCTGCAGGTCCGCGCGCAGGTCGACGGCAATGCCTTCGACCTGGTCGGCACGCCCGCGGGGAGCATCGCAGAGTGGCTTGGCGACCATGCCCCGCACGGCGCGCGGATCGGCTATGATGCGTGGCTCCACACGCGCGAGTGGGTTGGGGCGACGCGCGCCACGCTCGCCGAGCATGGAATCGAACTCGTCGCGGTCGCTGCAAACCCGGTCGATGCCGCATGGACCGACCGGCCCGCCATGTCGTCGGCCGCGCTCGCGGTCCATGACAGCGCGCATGCTGGAAAAAGTTCTGCGCAAAAGCGCCAGGAGATCGCCGACACACTCGTTGCACGACGTCTCGACGCGACCGTGATGACCGCGCTCGACTCGGTCGCCTGGAGTTTCAACCTGCGTGGGGCCGACGTCGCGCATACACCGGTCGGGCTGACCTTTGCGATCCTTCACGCCGATGCCACCGCCGACCTGTTCGTCGCGCCCGAAAAGGTAACGGCGCAGGTGCGTGCGCATCTTGGCAACGGCGTCCGGTTGCATGCGCGCGACGCGTTCGCGCCCGCATTGGCGAAGCTCGACGGCAAGCGTGTTGCTGCCGACCCCGAGCGCGCAGTCGCCTCCGTATTCGACGCGCTCGAGGCGGGCGGCGCGCACGTCGTGGCGCTGCGCGATCCGGCGGTGCTTGCAAAAGCGATCAAGAACCCGGTCGAGCAGGCCGGGAGCCGCACCGCGCACGTCCGCGATGGCGCGGCGCTCACGCGCTTCCTGCACTGGTTGTCGGTCGAGGCACCGGGTGGCACGCTCACCGAACTCGCCGCCGCTGACCGGCTCGAAGCGTTTCGGCGCGAAAGCGGTGCGTTGCGCGACCTCAGCTTCGACACGATTTCGGGCAGCGGTCCGAACGGCGCGGTGATCCATTACAGGGTATCGCCCGAGACCGACCGGCGGATCGAGCCCGGCTCGGTCTATCTCTGCGACTCCGGGGGGCAGTACGCCGAGGGCACCACCGACGTGACGCGCACGGTGTGGATCGGCCCCGGTATGCCGCCGGGCGAGGTTCGCGATCGGTTCACGCGCGTGTTGAAAGGTCATGTCGCGATTGCGACCGCGGTATTTCCGGTCGGCACCCACGGCGGACAGATCGACGCGTTTGCGCGCGCATCGCTCTGGGCGGCAGGGCTCGATTACGCACACGGCACCGGTCACGGGGTCGGCAGCTTCCTTGCTGTACACGAAGGGCCACAGCGCATTGCCAAGCCCGGCGGCGGGCAGCCGGGGACCGACGAGCCGCTGGTCGCGGGCATGATCTGCTCGAACGAGCCCGGTTATTACAAGCGCGATGCCTATGGCATCCGGATCGAGAACCTCGTCCTGATTGAAGCGCGCGCGATCGCGGGGGCCGAGCACGACATGCTGGGCTTCGAAACGCTGACCTTTGCACCGATCGACCGTGCGATGATCGCCGTCGAGATGCTGACGCCGGTGGAGCGGGCCTGGCTCGACGCCTATCATGGGCAAGTCCGCGCCAGGATCGGAAAGGATTTGGCAGGGGAAGCGCGCGCGTGGCTCGACGCCGCATGCGCGCCGCTCTAAATCTTGCGTGATCCGATGCTGACCCACGCACCTTCGCGCGCGCCGTCGTCGGGCATCGGCACGTCGCCCTCTTCGTCGGTTCCGGCACTCAGGACCGGTGCGCCCGTCTCCTGTGCCGCGCGCATCCGCGCCTTACGCCGCGTCAGGTTCGCACGCAGCGCCGCCGCCAGCGCTTCGGGGTCGGACTTTGCCACAACGTAACCGATACCCCTGCGCGCCTTGACGCGTCCACCTGCTTTCTTCATGGGGCAGCGCTTATCGCGCGATCTTCGCCGATATGCTGCCGTAGCTCAGTGGTAGAGCGCATCCTTGGTAAGGCTGAGGTCAAGGGTTCGATCCCCTTCGGCAGCACCATTTTCTTCTGTGCGAACGGTGGTCACTCGTGGCGTGCAGGCAGCACGACCTGCCCAATTTTGATGGCGAACCGCGCGCGCGCCGACAAGTTCGGCAGCAGCAGCCCCAGCGCGGCCAGGCTTGCTGCAGTCTCGGACGTGATCTGCTGCCGAGCAGCGCGTCCGTTGGTCGACGTGCCGCCGGTCGTGAACTCGGTCAGGACGAGCGGAATCGTAGCGAAACTTGCGCGATCGCGCAGCAGCAAGCGCGCCATCAGGTCGACGTCGGCGGCAATGCGGTAGCGCGCGTCGAAACCGCCCGCTGCAAGGAGCAGCTCGCGACGTACGAAAGTGGATGGGTGGGGCGGGCTCACGCCGATCCGCATCCACCATCGGCGATAGCGTGCGACCGAATAGATGCGCCGGGCACGGGTTCCGTCGGGGTAAATGAATTGCGTGTCGCCAAAGATGCAGTCGGCCCCTGATTGCGCGACTCGCTCGACGATGCGACGCGCCACGTCGGGGCGGGCATAGCGGTCGTCGGCGTTCAAAAAGGCGACGAAGTCGCCAGTCGCGCGCGCAAGTCCCTTGTTCATGGCAGCGTAAATGCCGTCGTCGCGCTCGCTGGAGACGGCAAGCCGCGGATGGGCATGAGCCGCGATGATGTCGAGCGTCGCGTCGGTCGACAGCCCGTCGACGACGATGTGTTCAAGGTCGGGCCAGTCCTGTGCCGCCACCGAATCGAGCGTCGCGCCGATCGTCGCCGCGGCGTTGCGACAGACAGTGACGATCGACAGCTTCATGATAAAAAAGTTCGCGTGATCGATACATCCATGGGGTAAGCGGCGCGGGTATCATTCACAAGCCATATGGGGCGTGGGTCGCAAGAGCGTTGGCTGTCGGATCGAGGGAGCGTAAGCGCCGGGGCATTCGTGGGAGCATGACGATGGCGGGAACGGACGGCCACCGTGTGATGGTGACGGGCGGAGCGGGCTTCATCGGTGGTCGGCTGGTGCGCCTTTTGGCGGAACGTGGCGCGCATGTGCTGGCAATCGACAACGGCTTTGTAAAGCGGGCGCTGCCTCGCACGACCAGCAACGTGGACGCGTGCGCAGGCGACGTTCGCGATCCAGATTTTATCGGGCGCACGATCGCGCAGTGGCGTCCAAGCTGCATCGTCCATCTGGCCGCGGTGCACCATATCCCCACCTGCGAGCGCGAGCCGACGCTCGCGATGGACGTCAACGTGGTCGGCACGCAGGTGATGCTCGACGCGTGCGCCGCCGCGGGCGTCGATCGCTTCGTCCTCGCCTCGTCCGCCGCCGTTTACGATTGGGTAGAGGGCCCCTTGGCCGAGGACAAGACACCGCTCCGCGCAACCGACGTCTATTCAGTCGGCAAGCTCGCCAACGAAGGACAGCTGCGCGCGTGGGCATCGCGCGACGACCGACGCAAGGCGGCGATCGCGCGTATCTTCAACGTGATTGGCCACGACGATCCGAACGGCCATCTGATTCCCGACATCGTCGAGCAGCTGGCCATCGTCGACGGCCAAGCGACGAACCAAATTGTCCGGCTTGGCAACCTCGCTCCGATGCGAGACTATACCCATGCCGATGATACCGCTGCCGGCCTCGTCGCCATCCTCGACGCACTCGGGTCCTTTCGATCCGTCGAGGCATTCAACCTGTCACGCGGCGAAGAGCATTCGGTCGCAGCGCTTGTCGATGGCATCGGACGCTTTTTCGATGTTACGCTCGTGATTGAGAGCGACCCGACGCGTATGCGCCGCGTCGACCGCCTGCATCTGCTCGGCTGTCCGCAGAAGGCGGCAGAGCGGCTCGGCTGGCGCGCACGCTTCGATCTTGGCACTGCGCTGCAGCGGATTCTCGAGCACCGGACAGCTAGCGGCACATAAAGTTATCATGCGTTGCAGCGACGATGTCCTCAACTTCATATGCGAAGGTCGATACCCGCTTCCACGCTGCCGCCTCGTCATACGGCGCGCGCGCCGCCAGCATCGCGTCGCGCATTGCGGCTGCGAGCGCGTGGGGGTCGTCGCAGCCGAAATACCGCGCCGCATCGCCCGCCTGCTCGCGGTGGACCGGAAGATCGGACAGCAGCATCGGCGTGCCGAACGCCTTCGCCTCCTCGACCGTCGTGCTCCACCCCTCAAAGCGCGAGGGGTTGATCAGCGCGGCGGCAGCCAGCATCAAAGCACGGACCTCGCCGTAGGGGACGAGGCCGAGCAGGCGGAAATGCGCGCCTAGGTCGAGCGCGTCGACGCGGGCTGCAAGCTGCGCGTAATGACCAGGCGCGCGCGGGTCGTCGCCGTGCCCGACGACCGCGACGACTACGTCCTCACCTTGCTGGCGAAGGATGTTCAACGCCTCGATCACGACGACGTGGTTCTTGTGCCGCCAAAACTGGTTGGGAAGGAAGAGATACCGCTCGGGCAGTTCGTGCCGCTCGGCAACGCGCGCGGCACTTGCGCGCTCGCTGGGGGCAGAGGGCGCAACGGCAAAGCGAGCGATATGCACGGACGCATCGCCGTAAAAGCGCGTCAGGTCGCGGTGCGCGTCGCCGCTGCTCAGCATGATCGGCCGACGTGCGGCCATGAGCGTGCGAAAGCCGATCTCGCGGTGCCAATAGTCGCGCCGGTTGAACAGCTGTGGCATGTGGCGGTGCCGGAAATCGGGAATCCACGACAGGGTCGGCAGCGGTAGGCGCGCGCCGAAAAACGCCGCATTCTCGAAAACGACGTCGATCGCCTGGGCAGCGAACGCCTGTGCTGCGGTCCGATCGCTTCCCGTCAGCAGTGCGTCGACAAGCCGTCGCCCCCGTCCCTTGCCAATCATGAACGGCGCGCCGTCGACGACAGTCACGCCCGGGATCGTGCGCAAGCGTGCGTCGTCGTGCGCGGCAAGGTCGGACTTCACGAAGACGACGGGCGCGACGCGTCCGCGGCCGTGTTGCACGAGCACGCTACACAGGTTGACGAGGTAGTTGAACCCGCCGCGCCAGTCGGTTCCACCGATCTGCGGGATGCCGAGGCGCAGTTTCCGGCTCACCGTGTCGCCACGAAGCTGAACAGGCGGCCTGGCCGCCGGTCGATCCGTCCGGCAAGCGTGAGCAACCAGCCGCCAACGCCGGGTACCTCGAGCGCGGCGCGGGCGGCAGTTCCTAGTCCGGGGAGACGCGTCGCAATCGCGGCAACGAGTGAGGCGCGGGTGTGCGGCGCGTAGTTGACCGGGCTTTCGAGCGGATTGAGGCAGCGCGTGTGAACAAACCCTGCGCGCTTGATCGCGTCCCTATACTCGGCGAGTAAATAGGCGTTCTCGCCGCCGTAGCGATGATGCAGCGGGTGCCGGTCGAGAAAGGTGGGCAGGTCGGCTCTTCTCGTGATGACATGCTCGCGGACCGCGAGCAGACGTCCGCCAGGGCGCAGCAAGCGATGGCACTCTGCAAGGGCGGCAGCGAGGTCCGGCAGATGGTGCAGCGCGGCACGGGCGAAAACCAGGTCGAAGGTGGCGTCGGCGAAGGGTAGCGGCAGCGCGGCGTGCTGCTCGAGCGCAATCACAAGTCCAGCAGCGCGTGCCAATTCCCGGATCGCGCCCGCGCCGACGAGGTCGCTCGGATCAGGTTCGAGCGCGGTGACCGTGAACCCGTCACGCGCCAGTGCATAGCTCGCGATGCCGCGTCCGGCACCCAAGTCGAGCGCGCGGCCGGTGATGGGCGCGATCAGACGCCGGACGTCGGCCCATTCTTCGCTTTGCCAGTAGCGCTGCGCAGCCACGATCAACGGATCGTCGTAATAACAGTCGCGCACGAGTTCTGCCGAGTCTGGTTGAGCGCGCAGCCAGCGCACGGCATCCTCCCAACCCGGTTGCGCGACATGGTTCATGCGACTGGCTCCAGCTGACGGATCAGGCGCGCGGGGTTACCGCCCACAAGGGTCCACGCCGCGACATCGCGCGTCACCACCGAGTTGGCCGCGACGATCGCGCCTTCCCCGATGATGACCCCCTTCAAGATGCTCGCGCCAAAGCCGATCCACGCGCGCCGCTCGATCGTCACGGGGGCGATGGTGACGTCGCTCCAGTCCTTTTCGCCCAGGCCCCACGCGACGACGTCGTTGGCGCGGCGGGTCCAGTCGAGCGCGTGCGAATCATGGTCGACGATCGTCACGCCCCACGACATCACGACGTCGTCGGCAACGGTGAGGCGCTCGGCCACGACGAACAGGCTGTCGCCCACGAAACAGCGGTCGCCGATCGTCACCGACGCGTCGTCGCGGTCGAACAGTATCCGCGCGTGGACGATGCTTCCGCTGCCGATCGTCACGCGGTTCGCGCGCTTCGGCACGATCCGGTAGCGCCGCACGCGCGTGCCCGGCCCGGTCACGACCGTCACCGCCGCGCTGCGCGTGCGCGTGCGCCATATGGCATCGAGCACAGCTAGCAGCGCGCGCTTCATCGCCACCGATCTAAACCCCCTTGCGTTGCGCGCGAGCCCGCACGCGCCCCGAGCCACCCCGCCGATGGCGTAACGCGTCGTCGCGACAGCGACAACCTCGACGCGACGCTAGCCCTGTGCACCCATCGCTGCGACCCGGGCGTCGAGCCGTGCGATGAGATCGGGGATCAGTCGCAACCGATCGCGCTCGGCGTCGAGGATCGCCGCAAACGCATCGCGCTTCGCCAGCGCGAGCCGCGCGCTTGCGACCTTGTCGCCGGGCACCGTCGAGACGATGATGTCGATCAGCCGCTCGGCACCGTGCAGCCGCCCCCATAGGTAATCGTTTTCACGGTAGGCGCGACTGAAGAACGCGCCGAAGCTGTTCAAGTGCGTGCCCTTCAGGACCGGCTCAAGACCGCTGAGACTGGTCGCATCCTGCGGCGCGATGCGATCGACCGTGACGGGATCGAATTCGTCATAGCCCTCGCCTTGCAGCAGCGCGAGCGTCGCCAAATCGTAGAAGGGAAACCCCAGATATGCGAGCAGCGGCGCGCGACGCTGCGGCTGCGGACATTGCGCAATCGCGATCGCCAACGCGGCATCGACCCCGACATCGAGCGCGGCAAGGTTCCAGCGCACCGCGACGAGATCGACCAGCCCGCGTGCGTCGTTCGCCACGATCGTGCCCATCGCACGCGGCGTATCGCATTCGAGATAACGCGCCAGGCACCCGAACACCGTGCGCCGCAGCGCTTCATAAGCGCCGGGCGGCACGTCGCCCTCGAGTTCGCCGAGCCGACGCGCGACGAAGCGCAAGCGACGAATGCGGAAGCGCGCATCGAGCCGCGCGACGTCGATATCGCGCGTGAGTGCCGTCGCAATCGCATCGGCGGAGAAGGTCGAGTGCCGCGCCAGTGCCTCCGCGACGCCCGCGCGCACCAGTTCGCGATAGGCGATCGCGGCATGCCCCGCGTCGCGTGTCGCGCGTTCCTCGGCACGCCCGCGCCAGGTGGCAAGCCGCGGCGCGGTCGGGCGATCGAGGAACAAGGTGCGCCCGAACAGCGTCTCGACCGCAAGCTCGACATGCGGGCGAAGCGCCTCGACCACGCGGCGCATCCGCGCGATGCGCGCGCTGCGTCCGGCGATCGCCTCGAGATTGTCGCGGATCGGCTGGGTGCGCGGAATGTCGGACAAGGCCCCGAACAAGGTCGTGAAGAAGCCCGGCACGGCCTGGGCACCGCGGGTCAGCGTGAAGCTTTTTCGCCCGGGCTTGGGATCGATGTAGACGAAGCGGCGATCGACCTCACGCCGCGCGGGCCGATCGTGCAACGCCTCGATCGCGGGGCGAAACGGCGCGTTGGCGAGGACCGAACCATCAATCAGCACCGTCGCCTCGGCCGCGCCCGCCGTTGCATGACGCGGCAATACGCGCGCCAAAAAGTCGGCGCGACCAGGCCAATCGCGCGCATCGACCGCCAGCACCGCATCGAGTTCGGCGACGGTGAACGGCGGGAACGCTCCCGGAAAGCTTGACGTCGCGCGCGCCGCGAACACCAGCTCGGGCACCTCGCCCAGCAGCACCGCCTCGCCCGGCGCATCGCGAAACGACAGTGTCAGCCGGTGTTCGGTCTCGACGATCATCGGAGGCGAATGAATGGGGAGCGCTTCGGGATGGCCACCAAAATCGGTGACCGTCACGAACAGGTCGAGCGGTTGTTCGTCGGGCAGCAATCGTTTGCCCTTGGGCCCTGCGGCCATGGCGTCGAATGCGGCAAGCAGCATCCGGTCGAACTGCGCGCCGCCAAAGGGAGGTTCGAACCAGCGCGAGCGCACGAA
>JAYTAR010000290.1:0-3753 GCA_043737455.1 Sphingomonadales bacterium
ACCATCGTTTCGGACTGGCTGTCGGCGTAGATGTCGGCGGTATCGATAAAATTGACGCCCGCATCAAGCGCGCGCCCGAAGATGGTGTCGGCGGTCGCAGCATCGGTCTTGGCAATCGCTTTCGACCCGCCACCCTGTGTGAAAGTCATCGTGCCGAGCGCAAGGCGCGACACGACGAGGCCGGATGTGCCGAGCTGGCTGTAGAGCATGATCGTTCCTTTTTACGAGGGCGCGTAGTCAGGCCGAGTCTAACGCTTCCAAAACGAGCCGGTCGTTGGTGTAGACGCAAATCTCGGCTGCAATCTTCATCGCGCGACGACACAAGGTCTCGCAGTCGGGCTCATATTCGTCGAGCGCGCGCGCAGCCGCCAGCGCGTAATTGCCGCCCGAGCCGATTGCCGTAATGCCGCCTTCGGGCTCGAGCACGTCGCCGTTCCCGGTCAGCACCAGCGTGATATGCTTGTCGGCGACGATCATCAGCGCTTCGAGGTTGCGCAGATATTTGTCGGTGCGCCAGTCCTTGGCGAGTTCGACCGCCGCGCGCATCAGCTGACCGTTGTGGCTTTCCAGCTTGCGCTCGAGCCGTTCGAGCAAGGTAAATGCATCGGCGGTCGCGCCTGCGAAGCCCGCGATCACCGAGCCGTCGCCGATCGGCCTGACCTTGCGCGCATTTGGCTTCATGACCGTCTGGCCCATCGAGACCTGCCCGTCGCCGGCAATGACGACCTTACCGTTCTTGCGTGCGGAAACGATCGTGGTGCCGTGCCAGCTCGGCAGGGCGGATGAAGTGTCGCTCATCCACAACAAGATGGGAAGCGCGACGGTCGTTACAACATGGCGCGTCCAGCCGCCTAGCGCTCGCTGCCCTTCACCTTTCCCCATGTCCGCGCGGCTGTGTAGCCAAGGTAGCCGGTGCCGAACAACGCCCACAACGGTTCGGGGATCGCGCCAAGGTACGCGCCGATCGCGCGCGCGATGTCGGCTGCTACGCCCGGTCGAAACGCCGCGATCGCGCCGATCGGAAACACGCCGAGGATGACGGCATACATGACATAGAGGAATGCAGGGCGCGACCGGCGCGTCCAGGCATCGTCGACGGGCAGCGGCGCAAGCGTCGACGCTGGGGGTGGCGCCGACGCAAGCGTCGACGTTGGGGGTGGCGCGGGGGCGGGCGGGGCGGGGGCGGGTGCCTCAGCCAAGTCGGTTCGCCAGCCAGCCGTAAAGGAACGCCTCGTTCGCGGGACGGCGTTCGGCAAGGTCGAGGTAGCGTTCGCCCTGCAGCGCTTCGAGCGCCTTGAGCAACACGCCTTCGCCATGCGGGTGGCGCGTCTTCACATATCCCGACAGCGCCGCGAGCGTCGCGTCGTCGATGCGCCCGCCGGGCACGAGATCGGGATAATCGCGCGCGCCGCGATTGAGCGCGTTGAGCGCACGGTGAAGAAACGCGACCGCGACCGCCGGGCCCATGTTGATGCCAGTGTCGAACAGTTCGGCGGCAACCTGGGGCGCGAGCGCGGCGACGCGGTCGAAACCGGGGCGTTGCCAATAGATGCGGACGTAGATGTGCTCCGCCTGCTCGCGCGGGAAGGCGTGCATGTCGCCGCGATAACCGTGCGCGCGCGCGACCGCCTCGGTCACGCCCCAGCGTGTCGCGCCGCCACGATCGGCGGGGTGGTCGACATAGCCGCCCTCGCGGTCGATCACGCTGTCGATCAGATCGTCGATACTCGTCATTTGAGGACTCCTTCTCGCTTGCTTGGAGTCGGAGAGCTAACCTGACTGGTTCGCTGTAGGACAGCGGAGCACGTCTTGCCATCGCATCGCGTGCGCCGTAGACGCGGCAGCTCGGTCGGGACGTAGCGCAGCCTGGTAGCGCATCACACTGGGGGTGTGGGGGTCGCAGGTTCGAATCCTGTCGTCCCGACCAATCAGCTTAGTTGCGGTAGAGAGCGGGCGAGGGCGGGCCGGTGCGCGAGACTGGGGAGCTGCACCGACCCGCCGCTCAGGCGGGGGACACCGCCGTTGGGACACCAGCCAGGATGCAGTTGGCGTGCCAATCCTGCCAAAGCGTCGTTTTCGGCGGTCTGCGATGGTTAGCGAAAGCTTACGCGACCACCGCTGTGTAAAGCTTTTCGACAGACGATTGCGCGCGCGCGGCCGGGGCGGCAGAGCGGCGGCATGGAAACGCTCGCCGACGCGCAAACCCTGACGCCGCTCATACGCCGCGTGCTCGCGAGTAATCCTTCGGCATTCACCTACACCGGCACGCAGACTTACATCGTCGGGCACGGCGAGGTGGCGGTGATCGATCCGGGGCCCGCGATCGCGAGCCACATCGACGCGATCCTACAGGCGACGGCGGGCGAGCGCATCATGGCGATCGTCTGCACGCATACGCACCGCGACCATAGCCCAGCGGCGGCTCCGCTGGCGGCGGCGACGGGTGCGCAGATCATAGGGTGCGCGCCGTTGACGCTCGACGACGACGGCCCGCGCGCCGACGCTGCGTTCGACACCAGTTACGCGCCCGATCGCGTGCTTCGTGACGGCGAGCGCTTGACCGGACCAGGCTGGACGCTCGCGACCGTCGCGACGCCGGGGCATACGTCGAACCACCTTTGCTATGCCCTGGTCGAGGAGAATGCGCTGTTTACTGGCGACCATGTGATGGGCTGGTCGACGACGGTGGTGTCGCCACCCGATGGCGAGATGGCGAGTTATATGGCGAGTCTGGACAAGCTCGCCGGTCGCGCCGACGCGGTCTACTATCCGGCGCACGGCGAGCCGGTGACGAACCCGCAGCAGTTCGTGCGCGGCCTCGCCGGACACCGCAGACAGCGCGAGCGCCAGATCATGAAGCTCGTCGGTGAGGGGGTCGGCGACATCGCGGCGATGGTCCCGCGCATGTACGCCGGGATCGACAAGGGCCTTTATCCCGCAGCGGGGCGGTCGGTGCTGGCGCACCTCATCGACCTGCGCCAACGCGGACGGGTGCGCGAACACGCCGGAGCATGGCATGTCTAGGCGGTCGATCGCCATTGCCGTTGCGGTGATTGCGCTCGGCATTCTCATCGCCGTCGTGGCTTGGCAATTTGCGCGCAGCGGTATCCAGCGCACCAACGACAATCAGGCGATCGCCGGAGCGGTAAGCGCCGTGTTCGTGCGCGCGCGCGCGCTGAAGGTCGGCGAGGTGCAGGGGGACGTACAGGCGACGTCGGACGACGCGCGCATGGGGGGCAGCTTGGTCAGCCTCGCGACGCTGCGCGCGCCCTATACCGTCGATTACTTCATCGACCTGGCCGACGTGTCGCTGTCGAACGCGCGCTGGAACGCGCAGTCGCGGGTGCTGACGGTGACCGTGCCCGAGGTGCGCATCGCCGCGCCACGCATTGACGTGGCGGGGATGACGCTCGAACAGAACGGGCTGTTCGTGACGCGCGACGCGTCGGTGCAGCTGGTCAAGCGTGCCGTGACGAAGGCCAATCGCTACGCCGCCGAGCGCGCCGGCCGGTTCGATTTCATGAACAAGGCGCGCGCCGACGGGAGGCGCGCGGTGCGCGAGTTGCTCGAGATTCCGTTGCGCGCACTGGGCCGCAACGACATCCAAGTTGAGGTCGCTTATGCCAGTGAAGGCGCAGCGAGCCGTGAACGCGTCGACGGATCGACGCCGATCACCGAGGTGCTGAGCAGTGTGCAGGCGCGCCGCTGAACGTTACGCGGTCGACATCTGGCGCTGGCGCCGATAATACGAAC
>JAYTAR010000291.1:0-3734 GCA_043737455.1 Sphingomonadales bacterium
CTTGATCGTCACGGCGTTCTTGCCAACCGGCTTATATTGCGCGGCCAGCAGCCCGATCGACGGGATCGCGATGCCGACGAGGATCAACACCGGAACCAGCGTCCAGATCACCTCGATGACGGTATTGTGCGACGTCTTCGACGGCACCGGGTTCGCGGCGCGACGGTAGCGGAACGCCACCCATCCGAGCAATGCGAGCACCAGCAGCGAAATGCCGGTGATGATCGGCATCAGAATGACATTGTGCATCCACTGCGCGAACTGGCCATTCTTCGTGACCTGCGGTTGCAGTGCATAGCCATTAGGGATTGGCTGACCGAAGTCGGCGACGGGTTTCAACTGCTGCGGAGCGGGCACCGTCGTTACCGACGGCGCGGGGCTGGCCGTCGGCGCGGGTGCAACAGGCGATTGGGCAAGCGTCGCCGATGAAAAGACAAGTCCAAGCGCGACCAGCGCAGGTGTCAGCAGTTTCAAGTTTCGTCCCTCGACAAGCCCGGCGCGGGAATACGCGCAACGACGGGCAGCCAGTGCATCATTCTATAAGCCCGCACTGCAGCATTCTCAAGCGTTCCCGCGCAGTTTTGGTTGCGGTTGTCACGCTATCCCCGCGCCCTTACGTAATTCGAGCGATACGGGGAGCCAGACGTGAACGATCAACCGAAGCTGGCGAAGCCGATGCGCCTTGGCGTTAACATCGATCACGTCGCGACGATTCGCAACGCGCGCGGTGGGGACCATCCCGATCCGGTTGCAGCTGCTCGGATCGCGGCGCTGGCGGGAGCCGATGGGATCACCGCGCATTTGCGCGAAGATCGCCGCCACATTCGTGACGAGGATATCGCCCGGCTGATGGCAGCGGTCGACCTGCCGCTCAATCTCGAGATGGCGGCGACCGACGAGATGCTGGCGATCGCGCTGACGCACCGTCCGCATGCCGTCTGCCTAGTTCCCGAAAAGCGCGAGGAGCGCACGACTGAGGGCGGCCTCGACGCCGCGGGTCAGGACAACCGATTGATGCCGATCATCGCTGCACTCAGTGCCGCCAATATCCGGGTCAGCCTGTTCATCGAGCCCGACCCGCGCCAGATCGAAGCCGCGATCCGGCTGCGTGCGCCCGTCGTCGAACTTCATACCGGGCGTTACGCTTTGCTCGATGGCGCGGCGCGCGCGGCCGAACTTCGTCGCATCGCCGAGACGGCGGCGCTGGGGGTAAAGAACGGGATCGAACCGCACGCCGGGCACGGGCTCACCTTTGACAATGTTGCTGCGATCGCCGCGATTCCGCACCTTGTCGAACTGAACATCGGGCACTTCCTAATCGGCGAGGCCATCTTTGATGGGCTGGACGCGGTCGTGCGACGGATGAAGCAGCTCATGGGCGACGCGCAGTGATCCTCGGCCTCGGCTCCGACCTGTGCAACATCGAACGCATTCAGAATTCGCTTGATCGCTTCGGCGAACGCTTCGAACGCCGCGTGTTCACCAAGATCGAGCGCGCCAAGGCCAGCCGCCGTCCGATGACGCGCGCGGGCACTTACGCCAAGCGCTTCGCCGCCAAAGAGGCGTTTTCGAAAGCGGTTGGCACCGGTTTTCGTAAAGGCGTGTTCATGCGCGATATCGGCGTGGTCAACGCGCAGTCGGGCGCGCCAACCTTGACGCTCGCTGGCGGGGCAAAGGCTGCGCTCGACGCCCTGGTTCCAACTGGGTATGAACCGCGCATCCATCTGTCGCTGACCGACGACCATCCCTGGGCACAGGCATTCGTCGTGATCGAAGCGCTTCCGAAAGCCGTTGCGTGACCACCGAAACCATCGACGCCGCCGACCCCGCCCAGTCGCGCAAGCCCCCGACCGACTGGGTTGCCGAAGCCAAGAGCATCGCGCTCCTGATCCTGGCGGTGCTCGGCTTTCACAGCTTCATCGCCAAACCGTTCTATATCCCGACGGAGTCGATGCTGCCCGGGCTGTTGGTCGGCGACCAGCTCGTCGTCAGTAAATTCCCCTACGGCTGGTCGTTCGTGTCGCCCAGCTTCCACATCTTGCCGTTTATCGCGGGGCGTGTGCTGGGCAGCCTGCCCGAACGCGGCGATGTCGTCATCGCCTCGCCGCCGGGCAAACGCGAAGACTATATCAAGCGCGTGATCGGCCTGCCCGGCGACCGGCTTGAGGTCCGCGGCGGCACCGTCATTTTGAACGGCGTGCCGGTGAAACGCGCCGCCCCCGTGATGCGTGCGATCGCGGTCGATGCCGCCGATCCATGCACCGACCCCAAATATGCGGACTATCGATCGGTCGGTATCGATGGTCAGGTCGTTTGCGCATTGCCGGTAGTACGCGAGACGCTGCCCAACGGACGCAGCTTTGACACGATCGATCTCGGTTATGATCCGGGCATCGACGATTATCCTGCACTGACGATTCCGGCGGGACACGTCTTTCTGATGGGCGACAACCGCGACAACAGTGCCGACAGTCGCGTCGCGCTCGAAGCCGAAGGTTTGGGCGGGCCAGTACCATGGGAGAATCTGGGTGGCCGCGCGGAGTTCATCAGCTTCTCGCTCGATGGATCGCAGAGCTGGTGGAATCCGATCAGCTGGCTGGGCGCACTGCGCGGGAGTAGAGCAGGAACAAGCCTTCACCCCAGCCGCAACGGCTGACGCTTACCCCTTCAACTCTTCGACTTCGTTGGCCGCAAGGTCTGACGCCTGTACATAAACCGCTTTGACGACGACCATCGCGACGACGGTGAGCGGCGTCGCCAGGATTACGCCGACGGGTCCAAGCAACACGCCGAGCGCAACGAGGCTGAAAATCGTCAGCGCGGGCGGCAATTCGACCATGCGACTCTGCAGGAGTGGCATGACGATATTACCCTGCACCTGCTGCACCACGAACAACAGCACGAGTGTCCAGATGCCCGCCGTATTGCTCACCGAAAAGCCGAGAATGACTGCCGGGATGCCGACGACGATAGTTCCGAGATAAGGCACGAATTCGCATATTCCCGCCACGAGACCGATCGCAGGGGCCGCAGGGATGCCGATGATCCACAAGCCGATCGTGGTCGCTGCGCCCACGAAAACCATGCCGATGCCCTGGCCGAGCAGCCAGGCGTTGAGGCCATCGCACACCGCGTCGAACGTATGGCGAATCTTGCCGCGCGCAACCTGGGGGGTCAGAATGATGACGCCGCGGCCATAGAGCCGTGGCTGCGCCGCAAGATAGATGCCACCGATAATCACGACCACAAGCGCCGAGATGGCTGCGCCCAGGGTGGCGGCCACGTTGGTAAGCGTATTAACGACCGACCGCCCATCGGGCGCGAACTCGGCAGCACGCTGTATGACCGCCGCGCCGATCATGGTGCGCCCAATGCGCGCCTGAAAATCGGCCCAAGCTGCCGGAAGTCGCTGCGAAAGCTCGGAAAATTCGCTGCTCATCGATGCGCCGAAGAACCAGAACGCTCCCATCAAGCCTGCCAGGAGCCCAACCACGGCGATCGCGAGCGATGGACCAAAGCCGAGCCCGGTGCGATTGCAAATCCACCGCGCGATATCAAAAAAGATCAGCGCGACTAATCCGCATGCGAAGACGAGCAACAGCAGGTCGGCAAGTTTCCACAGGGCATAAGCGGCGCCGAGTGTCGCAATGATGATGACCGTCGTGCGAAAAACGCGCCGATCTATCAGCCGGTCGTTAAATGGCGGATTCACCGATTTTTCCCCGAAGCGCGGA
>JAYTAR010000292.1:0-3727 GCA_043737455.1 Sphingomonadales bacterium
CCACTCGAGCTGACGCCAACCGCCAACATTCCGGACGTTGACTGACTGAAAAGTCGACCCTGTAAGCTGCTAATGCTTCAGCCGCGACCGAGTGCGTCAACAAATTCGGCTTGCCAGCTATTCGCCGAGCCGAATCTTGACTCCGGCGTTCGCCACGAACCCCTCGAGCGGTGCCCATGCGTCGATCGTCCGCCGACCGTCTATCGCGGGGGTTGGCCGGACCAGCCGCGAGTAGCGGGTCTGGCGCGCGTCGAGGATGTTCTCAAGGTTGAGGAACACGCTGACCGGGCCGAACTTTAGCTCGCCCGACATGCCGAGCTGCACGACGGGACGACTAACGGTGCGGAACGGATCGTCGTCGAGGCGCTGCTCGCCGGTGTAAAATGCCTCGATCCCGATGCGGCCCCTATCCTCTACTTCCCAGATCGCAACCGCGCCCAATGTGTTGCGCGGGGTGCGCGCGACGCTTTGGCGTCCGCCCGACGGGGCGGGCTCTGTGGCATCGACCAGGACGTAGCTCGCGCTCAGCACCAGCTCACGCCAGCGATGCCGGACGAGCAGCTCGAAGCCACGCGTGCGCGTCTGTCCAGGGCTGTTGACAAGGCGCACACCCGTGCCGGCCGCTGTCGGCACCAGCGTTGCCGCATTGTCGACGCGCGATCCGAACACCGAGGCGTTCACTTCGGTGCGTCCGAAGCTGCGGCCAATATCGATCGAGGCGGAATCGGCAATCTCGGCTTTCAGCTCGGACAATGGAACGAGCCGGGCCAGACCCGCGGACTCGATTTCCTCGACGAACGGCGTCGGCGCGAAGAATCCACGCCCGACCGAACCCCGCACCGTCCAGCCTTCGGGCTTGTAGAGCACCGAAAGGCGGGGGCTGAGGAAGGTGCCATAGCGGTTGTGAACATCGAGCCGCGCACTGCCCGCGATCGTGACCGCCTCGCCGGTGTTCTGTTCGACCTGCGCGAACACACCCGGCACTGTGTAGCGATAATCGAACGCCGCAAATTGCGGAGAGCGGAATCGGTCGGACTGTATCGCCGCACCTACCGCCCAGCTCGTGCGAGCGCCGCCGCCCGCGAGTGACGCTTCACCGAACAGCGTCGACCGGCGCTCGTCCTGCAGCGTCGAGCCATAGGTGCGCTGCGCGTTCTGGCTTGTGGCCGAGGCGCGCAGGTGCAATTTGCCGACGCCTTCGATCGGCCATTCGCCGACTAGCCCGGCGTCGAACTGCTCGGTGCCTTGTGTTTCGCGATACGGGCGACCGTCGGGAAGAACCGCGCCGCCGAGCGTGCCGCCGACGCGGTCCTCGGTCAGATAGCCTGCGGTCAGCAGTGCCTTGGCGCCGTCGTTGCCGGTCCAGAACAGGCGCGGGCGCAACGTCGCGCGCCGATATCCGGCAATGTCGGCATAGCCATCGCCGTCACGGTCCTGCGCGGTCTGGCGGCTGAGGCCGCCGGTAAGCGAGCCGCTCCATGCCCCGCCGAACGGGGCGGCGGCATAGCCGGTCAGATCCTGTCCGTCGCGGTGCGTGGCATTGAGCAGGACGTTCGCGTTCAACTCATCCTTCCGGCGGCGTGAGACGAGGTTGATGACGCCGCCAAGTGCCGAGGCTCCGTAGAGCGCCGAAGCCGCGCCCTTGATCACCTCGACGCGCGCGAGATCGGTCGGCGGGATCTGAAGAAGCCCGAGCGAGGGGGCCTGGCCACCATAGAGCGGCAAGCCGTCAGCGAGCACTTGCGTGTAGCGCCCGTCGAGCCCGCGCACGCGGATGTTGGCGCCGCCAAGGCCGGGCGCGGTGATCTGAACCTGAAGGCCGTTCGTCTCGGCTACGACCATCGAGATGTTCCCGGGCACCATCGTGGTCTTCTCGGCTAACTCTTCGGCGTCGATGACTTCGACGCGGATCGGTTCGTCACCGACGCGTTTGCCCGAGCGCGTTGCCTGCACGACGATGTCGGCGCTCTCCGCTGCCTCGCGTTCTTGTTCTTCGCGCTGGGCGTCCTGCGCGAACGCCGGACTGAGGGCGCAGGCGACGGTGGCGAGCATTGCCGTGGCGATCAGCAATCGTAATCGGGGCACAATCATCATGGCGTGCGGATAGTTACCCGTACGTCCTGTGTCGCGCTCAAACCTGCGGCGAATCCGTCCGGACGACCGACAGCGCGACGAGCGCTATGAGCGCGAAGACCGCCCCCGTCAGGAACGTCGCGTTCGGCCCGATCGCGTCCCACGCGACGCCAGCGATCACGCTCGCGGCCAGCAGCGACACGCCAGTGGCGAGATTGAATACGCCGTATGCAGACCCGCGCAGTGCAGGCGGTGAACGATCGGCGACAAGCTTGGCGAACAGCCCTTGCGTCGCGGCCATGTGCACGCCCCACAGCGCGATGCCGACGAACGCGCCCGCGAGACCCGGCAGAAGGGCAAGTGAGAGGTCGGCGGCTATCAGCGCGACGGGGCCGCCAATCAGCATCGTCTTGGCGCTCACCCGGTCGGACAAGCTGCCGAGCGGGTAAGCGGCGAGCATATAAACCGCGTTCATCGCGACGAGCACCAGCGGGGTCAGCGCGAGCGGCAGTCCTTCGGCGTTCACTTTCAGGATCAGGAACGCCTCGCTGAACCGCGCGAGCGTGAACACCGCCCCGATGCCGACGAGCAGCCAGAACGCGCGGGGGAGCCGCCGCAGATCGGCGATGCGCACGGGAACGCGCTTTTCGCTTTCGCTTGCCGGGCACTTGGCGTCTTCGACGCCGACGAGGACGAGCAGCACCGCGATGCCGGCGGGGATTACCGCAAGCCAGAATACGGCGCGCATGTCGTTTGCAAACGCCGTCATCGCCGCGATCGCGATCAGTGGCCCGAGGAACGCCCCGAGCGTATCGATCGACTGGCGCAGTCCGAATGCGCGGCCACGAATTTCAGGCGCGGTGACGTCGGCAACCAGCGCGTCGCGCGGCGCACCGCGCAGCCCCTTGCCGATCCGATCGGCAAAGCGCGCACCCATTATGATAGGCGCGGTGCCCGCAAGCGCGAAGACCGGCTTCGACAGCGCGCCGAGCCCATAGCCGATCAGGATCAGCGGCTTGCGCTTGCCCATCCGGTCGGAAAGGTATCCCGAGAACACCTTTGTGATCGACGCCGTCGCCTCGGCCACCCCGTCGATAAGCCCGACCATCGCGACACTGATGCCTAGCGTTGCCGTCAGGAAGAGCGGCAGCAGCGCGTGGATGATCTCGGACGAGATATCCATGAACATGCTGACGAAACCGAGCACCCAGACGGTCTTCGGAATTTTCACCATTGCCGGGTGCGTCGGTGTCTTCGGGGTCTCATGGTCTAAGAATTCATCATGCGATTGCTCGGGCAAGCGCCAACCCCGCGCCGAGCGCCGCGAGCGATCCGAGCACCGATACCAGAACATAACGTGCAGCCGGGCCGGGCGCCCCGTTCCCACAGTGTGGCGGTATCAAGCGCAAATGCCGAGAAGGTTGTGAAGCTCCCAAGCACGCCGGTCATCAGAAACAGGCGCAAGCTCGGCCTGCCTCGCCTCGAAGCGCAAACCACCCTGCAACGATGCCCATTACAAAACAGCCGAGCAGATTGACGAGAAGAATGCCGAACGGAAAGCCGGTGCCCAACATCCGAGTGACGATCACGTTAAGGCCGTATCGCGCAGTCCCGCCCACCCCGGCTCCCAGAAAAACGATAACCGCAGCCTGCA
>JAYTAR010000293.1:0-3724 GCA_043737455.1 Sphingomonadales bacterium
GGGCATTCCACATGGGAAGCAACATACCGGTGCCGGGGCGACAGCTTGGGTTCCGCTTCCCAGAGGGTTAACCGGGTAAGGAGAAATAACATGGCGGCACCAGTCGTCTCGATGCATCAGTTATTGGATGCAGGCGCGCACTTCGGGCACCAGACGCACCGTTGGAATCCCAAGATGAAACCGTACATCTTTGGCGATCGCAACGGCATTCACATTCTCGATCTGTCGCAGACGGTGCCGCTCTTGGCGCGCGCGCTCGACTTCGTGACGTCGACCGCGAGCGGCGGTGGCAAGGTGCTGTTCGTCGGCACGAAGCGTCAGGCGCAAGAACCGATCGCCGACGCAGCGCGTACCTCCAATCAGCATTTCGTCAACCATCGCTGGCTTGGTGGCATGCTGACCAATTGGAAGACGATCAGCAACTCGATCAAGCGCTTCAAGGCGATGGAAGAGCAGCTGGCGGGTGACACCGCGGGCCTCACCAAGAAGGAAGTGTTGCAGCTGACGCGCGAGCGCGACAAGTTCGAGCTGTCGCTTGGTGGCATTCGCGACATGGGCGGCATTCCCGACGTGATGGTCGTCATCGACGCGAACAAGGAAGAGCTGGCGATCAAGGAAGCGAACGTCCTCGGTATTCCGGTGGTCGCGATCCTCGATTCGAACGTCTCGCCCGATGGCATCGCTTTTCCGATTCCGGCAAACGACGACGCCAGCCGCGCGATCCGGTTATATTGTGAAGCGTTCGCACAGGCCGCGACCCGCAATGCGGGGCGTGAAGCGCAGTCGCGCGGCGTCGATTTCGGCGCGATGGTCGAGCCGCCCGCCGAGCCGGCGCTGACGGCCGCCGCGTAACGACAATTTGCGAGGGTGTCGTCGCTCTGGTCACGGCTGGAGCGACGTGCCTTGAGGGCGCGATGAGCCTGTCAGGTGCGACGCTGTAATTAAGGATCAAATGATGGCCGAGATCACTGCCGTGATGGTGAAGGAGCTCCGCGAGACGAGCGGCGCGGGGATGATGGATTGTAAGAAGGCGCTGGGTGAAACCGGCGGCGACATGGACGCGGCAATCGATTGGCTGCGCACCAAGGGGCTGGCGACCGCAGCCAAGAAAGCCGGACGCACTGCTGCCGAAGGGTTGGTCGGCGTCGCGACGGCGGGCACTGTGGGTGCGGTCGTCGAGGTCAACAGCGAGACCGACTTCGTTGCCAAGAACGATCAGTTTCAAAGCTTCGTTCGCGACGTGACCGCGCTCGCGCTGACCTCGGGCGCGAGCGACATTGCCGCTCTCGCGGCGGCGCCGCTTGGCGAAGGCAGCGTGCAGGACCGGCTGACCGCGAACATCGCGACGATCGGCGAAAACCAGTCGCTGCGCCGCGTCGCCACCCTCTCGGTCAGCCAGGGCGCGGTCATCAGCTACGTGCACAATGCCGTAGTCCCGGGGCTTGGCAAGATCGGTGTGCTCGTCGCGCTCGAAGGTGATGCAGAAGCGGGCAAGATCGAGGCGCTGGGCAAGCAGCTGGCGATGCACATCGCCGCCGCCAATCCGGCTGCGCTGCATGAAGAGGGCCTCGACGAAGCGCTCGTCAGTCGCGAGCGGGCCATCGCGATGGAAAAGGCGGCGGAAAGCGGCAAGCCCGCCAACGTCGTCGAAAAGATGATCGACGGTGCGATCGCCAAGTTCCGCAAGGAAAACGCGCTGCTCAGCCAATTGTTCGTCATGGACAATAAGACCAAGATCGCCGACGTCGTCACTGCCGCTGCCAAGGATGCGGGCGGTAGCATCGCGCTGACCGGCTATGTCCGGTACCAGCTGGGTGAAGGCATCGAGCGAGAAACGAGCGACTTCGCCGCCGAAGTGGCGGCAGCATCGGGCGTGAAGCCGCCGGAGCCCGCGCTGACGTCATAAGGGGTCGCACGGCATCGCCTGCCTGCGCGGGGGGAGTTGCATTGTCGACCGCCTGGCCTATCACTCGCGCCGCCCAGCTTTCCGAAAGCGCAGCTCGCCGATGTCTCGTCCGCCCTATACGCGCATCCTGCTGAAGCTGTCGGGGGAAGTCTTGGCGGGCGAGGGTGGGCTGACCATCGATCCGGCGATGACCGCGCGTGTCGCGGGCGAAATCGCCGATGCCAAGGCGCGCGGGTTCGAGATCTGCGTCGTCGTCGGCGGTGGCAACATCTTCCGTGGGCTGGCTGCGGCGGCGCAGGGGTTCGAGCGTGCGACCGCCGATTATATGGGCATGCTCGCGACCGTCATGAACGCGCTGGCGCTGCAGAACGCGCTCGAGGCTGCAGGTGTCGACACGCGCGTGCAGTCGGCAATCCCGATGGCGAGCGTGTGCGAGCCGTTCATCCGCAGACGCGCCGAACGTCACCTCGAAAAGGGGCGCGTCGTCATCTTTGCCGCCGGCGTTGGCAGCCCGTTTTTCACCACCGACACCGGCGCGGCGTTGCGTGCGGCCGAATTGCAATGCCACGCGCTGTTCAAGGGGACTTCGGTCGACGGCGTCTATGATGCAGACCCCAAGCAGGTGCCGACGGCCAAGCGTTACGAAACAGTCAGTTACGACCGTGTCCTCGCCGACAATCTGAAGGTGATGGACGCGTCCGCCGTCGCGCTGTGCCGCGACAATGCCATCCCCATCGTCGTGTTCAACATCCGTGAACAAGGCAATCTCGCGCGCGTGCTCGCAGGCGAGGGCCGCGCGACGACTGTCACCCGAGAGGAACGATAATGCCAGCGTACAACAAGTCAGATCTCGAGCGCCGCATGGCGGGCGCCGTCGAATCGCTGAAAGGCGATCTTGGCGGGCTGCGCACCGGGCGCGCCTCGGTCAATCTGCTCGATCCGGTGACGGTCGAGGTCTATGGCGCGCACATGCCGCTCAACCAGGTCGCGACGGTCAGCGCGCCCGAACCGCGATTGTTGAGCGTGCAAGTGTGGGACAAGTCGAACGTCGGCGCGTGCGACAAGGCGATCCGCTCGGCCGGGCTTGGCCTCAACCCCATCGTCGACGGTACCACGCTGCGGCTGCCGATCCCCGACCTGACCGAGGATCGTCGCAAGGAACTCGCCAAACTCGCGGGACAATATGCGGAGAAAGCGCGCATCGCGGTCCGCAACGTCCGCCGCGACGGGATGGACGCGCTCAAGCTCGACGAGAAAAAGGGTGAGATTGGCGAGGACGATCGCAAGCGGTCCGAAACCGACGTCCAGAAGCTGACCGATGCGACGATCGGCGATATCGATGCGACCGCGAGCGGTAAGGAAAAGGAAATCCTCGGCAAGTGAACGCCGCGTCGCCCAGCGACAAACTGGCGGCGGGCACGGCGGCGGGCCTGCCACGCCATGTCGCCATCATCATGGACGGCAACGGGCGCTGGGCAAAGGCGCGACACCTGCCGCGCGTGGCAGGGCATCGAAAGGGCATCGAGGCGGTGCGCACGGTGACGCGGGCCGCGCGGTCGCTCGGTATCGAAGTGCTGACGCTCTATGCATTCTCGTCGGAAAACTGGCGCCGCCCGGCGGACGAGATCAGCGACCTGATGGGGCTGCTGCGGCACTTCATCCGCACCGAGCTCGACGAATTGGCGCGCGAGGGTGTGCGGCTGCGCGTCATCGGCGATCACCGGGCTTTTCCCAGCGATGTCGTCGCGCTGATCGACGACGCCCTCGCCCGCACCGCAGCGAACACCGGCTCGACGTTGGTCATCGCCCTCAATTACG
>JAYTAR010000294.1:0-3718 GCA_043737455.1 Sphingomonadales bacterium
GCTGGTGGTGGCGCGGTTGAAGTTGACGAAACATACATCGGCAAGCGCAAGGGCTTCGGCAATCCGAAGGGTGGCCATGCTCACAAGATGGCCGTGCTAGCGCTGGTTGACCGTGACAGCGGCAAGTGCCGCATGTTCAACGTCGAGAACGGTTCGGGCAAACTCATTCAGCCGATCGTGTTGAACAACCTTGCTCGCGAAGCCCGCCTGATGACGGACGAAGCGAGCATGTATCGCACCATCGGACGCCAGTTTGCTGAGCACAGCGCAGTAAAGCATTACGACAAAGAGTATGTGCGCGGCGACGTAACAACCAACGCCGTCGAGGGCGCGTTCTCGATCTTCAAGCGCGGTATGAAGGGCATCTATCAGCATTGCAGTGAGAGCCACTTGCACCGCTATCTTGCCGAGTTCGAGTTCCGCTATAGCAACCGCGAAGCCACCGGCTACAACGACAAGGCTCGCGCCGACGCAATCCTAGACGGCATCGTTGGCAAGCGGCTGACCTACCAACAATCTGGTACGAGGACCTGATGCCGAAGAAGCAAAGGCAAGAGAGCGAAGTCGAGCAGGCAAAGCGCCTCCAGCAGGAAGCGCAAAAGCTGATCGACGCTGGAGAGCTAAACCCCATCGAGGCCAATAGCGCGATGGAACTCCTTCTTGTCGATCAAGGGGTTAAGATCAATAAATTGCCTTCGACCCTAGCATAGAGCGATAAGTTGCCATCTGTTTTAGATTGTGCTGAACTATATGATTGCCTGACTTGCTTTCTAGCCAAGCAATCACCGCAGCGCCCATTCGCTCACAGAAATTGTCTAAATTATAAACATAAGATTGAATATCGTCACCAAACTTGCCTGTTGAATTGTTTATTTGTATCCTTTGACCAGGCATAATAAATACCACTCTGACGGTGTCCGAGATTTCTTCTAAACGCCCCTTTTTGTTATTCTTCAATTCTGATCTGTTTTGATGGGTAAATCCATTTCGTAATGATAACAATTCCTCCGGCGTTATTAGATCAAATCCCTTTTCGGGATATAAATTATTGGCGCACCACTGGAGGTACTCCGCTCCCTGCGCTCTACCATCCTCCATTTCTAATGACGCGCACACCGATGGAAGCGCCACGCCCAACGATATTGCGCCAAAGTAAAGGCCCGCAGCAACGCAGCCGTTCATCTCGTCAACTAGCGACGCCACTGGGGACGTTTTCATGCGCATCTCCCTGAAAGCTGGTGCATTTTAATTCCGCAAGCACCGCTAAAATCGGAATTTCCGTAAATCAGTATCCGCCTTCGTTGTAGGCGCGGATCAATAATACGCCAGACCCATTAGCCCACATTTCAAGAGGGCTTTCATCGCCCGCATCCCGAACATTGAGCGTTGCCAATTTGACCAGCCCCCTCATTGAATAACTCCTTCTGGGTACGTTAAGTACAATGACGCCACTTGTCTAGGAGTTTTCCTATCGTTAGGAAACGAGCATGGATAACGCCCGGACGCTGCTCGGCCACCTGATCGATGAACGCGGCGAGGACTTCGCGTCGGTGTCGCGGCTGCTCGGACGCAACGCCGCTTACGTCCAGCAATTCATCAAGCGCGGCGTGCCCAAGAAGCTCGCCGAGGACGACCGCCGGTTACTCGCCGATTATTTCCGCGTCGACGAGGCTTTGCTCGGTGGCCCGGCGGCGCGTCCCGCCGGTCCGGCGATGGTCGCGATCCCGCGCTTCTCGCTTGGTGCCTCCGCAGGCCCCGGCGCGTTCGACGGCGACGAACGTCAGGCGGGGATCGTGGGCATGGACCCGCGGGCGTTGCGCGAACTGACCGCCACTCCCGAAGCGGTGAGCGCGATCAAGGTCGCGGGCGATTCGATGGCGCCGACGCTCGCCGACGGTGATGACATTCTAGTCGACAGCGCCGACGCCGCCGAGCGGTTGCGCGACGGTATCTACGTGCTGCGGCTCGACGATGCGCTGAACGTGAAGAGGATCGCACGCGATCCGTCGGGCGCGCGCTTCACGGTCAAGAGCGATAACCCTGCCTACCCGTCATGGCCCGACTGCGACCCTGCGCGTGTCGCGATCGTCGGGCGCGTTATCTGGGTGGGTCGGCGGGTAGGTTAGCGACGCCGGTCGATCGCCCAGATCAACGCCGCGATCGCCAGCCCGGCGCCGACGCCAATCACCGTCCCGGCCGAGGGTTGACCCTGCTGCGCGCCGAACCAGAAGCCGCCAAGCATCCCGATCATCACGAAAATCCCGCCTGCGACCGGGCTGCGTCTGGTGTCCATGGCGCGCTGTGACATGAACGCGCATCATTGGCCATGGTGTAGATCGTCTTCACCGGGTTTGTTGCGACGACGAACATTGCCCTATGTTAGCAATCAGACTGGCCCAGATGGAGAGCGGTTTGCCGATGACGCCTTTCGTGACCGAACGCGCCGCCGCGCTCGACGCCGCCCGTATGCTTGCCGAACATGGCTCGGGCGCGATCAAGGCGGCGGTTGCGCATGCGGCGCTCAGTCGCGATCGCGGCAACCTGCTGCATTTCTGCCGATGGCGACAAATCGCGGCGCTGATCGAAATCCTCGACGACGGCGCGGGTCTACAAACGCGACACTAGAAGGGGTGGAACGCGCACAAATTCCACGCTAGCACCTGCCGTTATGGTCGCGTGTTTTCGCCAAGCCGGGTATTGGCTGGCCCTTGTGTTGATGGCCGGGGGGCCGCTGCGCGCGCAGACGCCCCCACCGCTCGACCCCCAATCCCCACTCAATCCGTTGCCCGGTCTGGGCGTCGCATGGCCCGACTTGAACCAGCGCGATCCGCTCGAAGCCGCGCCGGCGAGCGCGAGCGCCGCGTCTGATGAGACGCCGCGATATGCGGTTGTCCTCGCTGGGGTCGAGGACATCGCCAACATCACGCGCCGCTTCGACGAGTTGTCGACGTTGCGCCAGAGCGAGCAGCGCGGCGTGAACGCCGCTCAAATCGATCGGCGCGCGCGCGAGGATGCCGAGCTGCTCGATAGGCTGATGCGGTCCGAGGGTTATTACGACGCATCCGTCGAGACAGAGGTGACCCCCGCGACCGAAAGCGCGCGCCTGGTCGTGACGTTGCGCGTCACACCAGGGCCGCAGTACAAGTTCGGCGAGGTCGAGATACGCGGGCTGGCGACCACCGGCCCGGCCGCGCCGGTGCTGCGCGAGGCGTATAACGTCGCGCCCACCGACCCCATTGTCGCCCAGACAGTAATCGATGGCCGCGCGGCGCTGATCGAAAAGCTGGGGCGCGGCGGCTATCCCTTTGCAAAGGTCGCCGAACCCGGCATCACCGTCGACCATGCGACACGCGAGGCGCGGCTGGGCCTCGACGTCGATACCGGTGGCAAGCGCAACTTCGGGTCGATCCTGGTCACGGGCACCAGGCCGCCGTTCGACGCGCGTCATGCGCAGGTCATCGCACGTTTTCGACCAGGCGACACCTATGATCAATATCTGGTCGACGACATGAAGCGCGCCATCGTCGCGACCGGGCTCGTCAGCCAGGTGCGGGTGGACGTGATCGAAGGCAAGCTTCCGGGCACGGTCGATCTGACGACCGCGATCGACCCTGCACCGTACCGCACGCTGTCTGGTGAGGCGGGTTACGGAACCGGCGAGGGGCTGCGCGTCGAGGCGTCGTGGCAGCATCGCAACCTGATCCGTCCCGAAGGCGCG
>JAYTAR010000295.1:0-3711 GCA_043737455.1 Sphingomonadales bacterium
CCGCGCGCGACGGCGGCGGTGTGTTCGCCGCAAAAGACGATGCGGCCATGATCCTTGCCGATGTCATTGGCGAATGCGGCGATCTGGCCGGGCGCCCAGCAAGCGTAGGCACCGCCCGCGAAACGATCGCGTTGCCAGCTCCACGTCTTGACGAGACGCAGTGCGCCTTTGGTCGAAGGCCGCGCGCGCGCGAGATCGGCAAGGATCGCCGCCCCCGCGTCGGCGGGCGCGAGACGGTCGAGCGTGTCGGCAGCAAAACCATTGACGAACGCCAGGCAGCTCGTGACGTCCTTGCCATCCGCGCCGTAACGAAGCGCCATGAAGCGCCCGGCCAGCGTATCGGTCCACATCGACGCAGGCATACCGTCGTCCCAATATTTGCGCGTCGGCACGAAATGCGCTTCGAACACGCGGTTATAGGGCAGCGTCGCGATGCCGCGCGCTTGTGCAAACGGCGGCGCGGGCTCGATCTTGACGAGACGCAATGCGCTTGCGGGTAGTGAGCAGATCAGCCGCTTGCCGCGATAGCGCGTGCCATCGGCGGTCACTGCTTCCACCCCGCTCCTATCGGCGCGGATGCCGACGACGGCCTTCCCGTAGCGCACGTCCGACTTGACCGCGCGCGCCATCGCGTCGGGCAAGCGCTGATTGCCGCCCTCGATCGCCAGCGTGCCGCCGCCCGCGCCCGCCATCAGCTCGGCGTTCTTGGCGATATGCCACCACATCATCGCGCTTAGATCATAAGCCGAATTGCCGTAACTCGGGTTGGTGGCGAAGGCGAGGCGGAGCTGTTCGGGCGTCCAGCCCTTGCCCGTCAGGAAATCGGCGACCGACACGTCGTTCTTCGCCTGTTCGGGCGCGCGCCAATCGGCGGCTTCGGCAAGCGGGTTGAAGGGCGTGAGCGAGGAGAAACTCATCAACCATGGCGGCCGCTTGCGCGCGTCACCGACATAGGGGTTGAGCGGTGAGGCTTCCCAATCCTTTGCCAGGATCGTCGTGTCACGCATGTGGATCAGCGTCGTTTCGCCGACCGCTTCGGTGCGGACGCGCTGTGGCACAGTCTTGACCCCCAGCCGCTCGGCGCGGTCAAGCAGCCGGGCATAGCCGCGCCCGATCCCACTGCCGCCCGCCTCTGGCGCGCCGGGGACGTCGTCGAGCGTATAAAGTCGACCGCCCGCACGCGTACGCCCTTCGAGCACGATGACCTTTTGTCCCTGCTCCTCGAGCAGCAGCGCGGCATTGAGTCCCGACAGCCCTGCCCCAAGCACGATAACGTCGGCGACTTCGGCCGCGCGCGCGCTAGGAATGTAGCTCGCGACCGCAATGGCGGTCGCCGATTTCATCAGTGTGCGGCGGTCGATCATCATCAGAACTCCGGCTTGGCGGCGGTCATCGCTTCACGCGCGCAATTTGCCAGCGCCCAGATTCCATTCACGCCGATGCGCGGCGCGCCTTTGCTGGTAAAGGCATAGAGCAAAGAGTGCGGTTCGCCGTCGGCTCCGCGTTCGACGAGGTAGAGCGTCAGCGAGTCGCGCGCGAAGACGCCCGGCGCATTGTTCATCGCCCAATGCACGTTGCGCAGCTGCAGGCCCAGCTTGCGCGACGGCGTCTCGGGGCTGTCGAACCAGACGATCTCGCCGCCATCGTAAAGCGTGAGGCCACCGATCCGCTTGAACGCGATGGCACGCCCGCCGCTGGCACCCGGCATATCGACGAAACAGCTATACGCGGTCGTCCGCATGTACCGGTCGCCCCCGATCCACAGATGGTCGGGCGATAGCATCCATCGTGCGCCGTCCTTTCCGCATCCGCTCGACGTTCCGCCGAATTGCCCAGCCTCGCGCTGCCACAGGACCGTGCAGCCACCGCCCAAGTCCATGCGTGTCGTGCGTGCGTCGAGCGGGGTCAGCGTCACCGCGCGCGGCGCGGCGTTGGGGAGTGCCAGGGTCAGCGTTACACGGTTCAACGCTGCCGCTGCACGCTCGATCTGGACGACTTGCTGCTTGTGACGCTCGCCTACCGGCACTTTCAGGCGCGGCTCAAAATCAACCTGCTCGCCATTGTCCCAGCGTCCGGGAAGCAGTTCGGCGATGACCATCAGGTCGCGTTCGGCGGGCGAGCCATCGGTGCCCTGCGCAGCCACCGTCGCGGGCAAGCCGGCGACGAGCGTTGCACTCGCCGCCAGCAGCCAGCGAAGTCGCCTACCTACCATTTGAACGACGCGGTCAGCCCGTAATTGCGCAGCCGCGGCGCGGTCACCGGGAAATCGCGGATGTTGATCGCAGCGGTGGTCGCGGGCGGGCGCAACTCGGTGCGTACGACGGTCTGCGCATTGTCGATCGATCGCAGCGTATCGACCGCGGTCCGATCGTTGAGCACGTTGGTCATGAACGCGGTGATCGTGAAGCGCTTGTCGATCTCGACCCCGGCACGCAGGTTCAGCGCGTGGCTGTCGCCCGCCCAGCCGAGGTTGTCGATCTGCGTGAACCGCCTCGATTCATACGAATAATCGGCGCGTAGGAAGCCGCGCAGCCCCGTGTTGAAGTCGTGCGAGTAATTCACCGTCGCCTGAATCTGGTGCTTGGGCGTGCGCGGCAGCGTTTGTCCGGCGGCCTGACCCCGCAGAGCGATCAGCGCATTTGCCGCCGCCAAACGCGCATTGAAGGCAGCCGTATAGGCCGGGGTGCCGACCGGCGTTACCGCCGGGTTCGGCTGTGGTGCGGCCGCGTTCAGCGCCGCGATGTCGGCAGCGGTGATGTACAAGTCGGCCTGGTCGTCGTTGATGAAATCCTTGATCTTTGCGACCGTCAGGCCGTAGCCGAGCCGCAGCGTCAGTCCGTTGGTGACGCGCGCGTTCATCTCGATCTCGAAGCCCTTGACCTCCGATTTGCCGACATTGACCGTCGGCGCGATGTTCGCGGGCACACCGTCGCGTCTGATACCGGCAAAGGTCTGCGTCAGTTGCTGGTTAGACCAGTCGAGATAAAACGCCGCGAAATTGAGCGTCATGCGCTTGTCGAACAGGCTGGTCTTCGCGCCCAACTCGTAGCTCAGGACGCTTTCTTCCTTGAACGTCGTGATGCCGAGCGAACGGAACCGCGCAACTTCGCTGTCGTCATAGACCGCCGACAACAGGCCCGCATTGATGCCGCCGGGCTTGTTGCCCTTCGCCGCCACGCCGTAGAGCAGGATGTCATCGGTGACTTTCCAGTCGACCGTCCCGCGCGGCAGGAACTTCTTGTATGTGCCGCTCTCGCTGATCGGTCGCGTGAACAGCGTCGGCACGCCGCCAACGGTGACGGTCGCGCTGCTCGTCCCGATCGAGCTCACCTTTTCACGCGCGTATCGCCCCTCGATGCTCGCGGTCAGCCGATCTGTAATGTCAAATTCGAGTTGCGCGAACGCCGCGACGTTATTGATAAGGTTTCGCGAAACCGGGTTGCGCGTAATCAGGCTCGATGAATCGCCGACGATGAACGATCGCGTGATACTGCCCGCGCCTGCAGGATTTGGAACGATGACGTTCAGATTGGCGCTGTAATTGCCGTCGATTACGCGGCCCGTGGCAGGGTCGATGACCGAGATATTGTCCTTTTCGTCATAATAGAAAATTCCCGCGATGCCGCGGATGCGCTTGTCGGCAGGGCTGGTAATGCGGAACTCCGCCTGCTTGTCCTTCGATCCCGACTGGTCGATCGTCTCGAAGCTCAG
>JAYTAR010000296.1:0-3699 GCA_043737455.1 Sphingomonadales bacterium
GAACAGTATGAAGCGTGTACCGAAGTCGTCGGGTAGCCGCAGACGCGCGCTGGCGTCGGGGGGTAGGTCGATACGGCGCGTGAGCGTCGGCAAGTGGCCTTCCACCCAAATTCTCCCTCGCCCTCATACGGTGCGCATCGTCTGGAACGCAGCCTATCGCATCGATGCAATTACAAATCCGTCAACGACTGTGCCACTAGCCAGGACATGCTCGTCAGATGCTCAGCGATCGTCGTCGGTAGCCGCGCGCACGGCGAGCACGGCGCCGTCGCGCGCATCATGACGACGGCGCATGGGCTGCTCGCGGGCTATGTGCGTGGCGGGCGGTCGCGTCGCTTACGGCCCGTGCTGATCGCGGGCAACGTGGTGATGGCCGAACTTCGCGCACGCACCGAAACGCAATTGGCCGCGATGACGGTGGAGCTCGTTCAATCGCGCAGTGGGCTGATGGCCGAACCGCTCGCAGGCGTGGCGATGGAATGGGCGACTGCGCTCGTCGCTGCCGCGCTTCCAGAAGGTCAAGCCTATCCGCGCATCCACGCTGCACTGGACGGGTTGCTGCGCGCGCTCGATTCGGCAGTAGCGGCGCGCGACTGGGCAAAGGCGCTGATCGGGTTCGAGCGCGTCGTGCTCGCAGAACTCGGCTACGGGATCGACGATAATCCGACGAGTGCTGCGCCGAGCTTGTTCGGGGAACTTGCGGACAACGGTCATCGCCTCGCCGCCGACTTGTTGACCGATCGGCGGGCGACGGTGCTCGATGCGCGCGGTCGCCTCGTCGAGCGGCTTGCCCGAGCATTGGCTTAGCGGCGCGCGAGCGCGTGGCTTAGCGGCTTGCGCCGTAGGGGGGCTGGGGGCAAAGCGGCCGAATGAAACGTCGGACAGGACAAGACCCGAGCATCACGCGCCATTGGCACCCCGCGACCCAGGCGGTGCGCGGCGGCACTGCGCGCAGTGAATGGGGCGAAACGAGCGAGGCGCTGATCCTGTCGTCGGGATACACCTATGACGATGCCGAGACCGTCGCCGCGCGTTTTGCCGGTGAGGCGGACGGGCCGACGTATTCGCGGTTGCAAAATCCGACAGTCGAGATGCTCGAGCTGCGTATTGCGCTGATGGAAGGGGCCGAGGCCGCGCGCTGCCAGGCGACCGGCATGGCAGCGATGACGACCGCCTTGCTTTGTCAGCTGGAATCCGGCGACCATGTCGTCGCGGCGCGCGCGGCGTTCGGTTCGTGCCGCTGGCTGACCGACCATCTACTCCCCAAATGGGGCATCACGACCACGACCATCGACAGCCGCGACAATGCGGCGTGGGAAGCCGCGATCAGGCCAAACACGAAAGTGTTCTTCTTCGAAACGCCGGCGAACCCGACGATGGACATCGTCGACATGGCGTTCGTGTGCGGTCTAGCGCGCGCTCACGGCATCACCTCGGTCGTCGACAACGCGTTCGCGACATCGGTGCTGCAGCGCCCGCTCGACTTCGGAGCCGATGTCGTCGCTTATTCGGCGACCAAGATGATGGACGGGCAGGGACGCGTTCTCGCGGGCGCGGTCGCGGGGTCGAATGCGTTCATCGAGGAAAAGCTGCTTCCGTTTCAACGCAACACCGGGCCCAATCTGTCGCCGTTCAATGCATGGGTCGTGCTCAAGGGGCTGGAGACGCTCGAGCTTCGCGCGCTTCGCCAGTCCGAAAACGCGTTGCAGGTCGGACGCTTCCTCGAAGGACGCGTGTCGACGATGCTGCATCCCGGCCTGCCGAGCCACCCGCAATACGACCTGGCCGTCGCGCAGATGAAGGCGTGCGGCCCGATCTTCTCGTTTGTCGTGGATGGCGGGCGCGCACAGGCGATGGCGCTGCTCAACGCGCTCGAGCTGGTCGATATCTCGAACAATATCGGCGACTCGCGCTCGCTGATGACGCATCCCGCCTCGACGACGCACCACAGCGTCGGGCCCGAGGCGCGCGCCGAGATGGGCGTCGGCGAGGGGATGATCCGCCTGAACGTGGGTCTGGAAGACCCGCGCGACGTCATCGCCGATCTCGACCAGGCGCTTGGGCGGGCAGGGCTGTGAAGGCGCTGTTCCCCTATGCGCAGGAGACGCACGGGGTGACCGTGCGGGTGTCCGTCAGCTACTTGCCCGAACAATCCGAGCCCGATCGTGCACGCTGGTTCTGGGCCTATCACATCCGTATCGAGAATGGCGGCGCAACGGCGGTCCAGCTGCTTAATCGTCATTGGGTGATCTCAGATGGGCGCGGCGCCAAGCACCGCGTGGCCGGCGAAGGGGTCGTCGGCGAGCAACCGCTGATCGCGCCGGGTGCCAGTTACGATTATGTGTCCGGCTGCCCGCTGACGACGCCGACGGGGTGGATGCAGGGCAGCTATGAGATGGTGGGCGAGGACGGCGGCCTGTTCGAAGTCGCCGTTCCCAAATTCTCGCTGACCGCGCCGGTTGCTGCGCGCAGCTGAGGTGAAACGCACGCATCTGCCGCTGAACGGACTGCGCGTGCTCGACGCGGCGGCGCGGCATTTGTCGTTCACGCGCGCGGCCGACGAATTGGCGGTGACCCCGGCTGCGGTCGGCCAACAGATTCGCGCGCTCGAGGATACGCTGGGCGTCGTCCTGTTCCGACGTACGCCCAAGGGGCTCGAACTGACGCCCGAGGGCGAAGCGGGACTTATCGAGCTGCGCCGTGGGTTCCTGAGCTTCGAAGACTGCGTCCGTGCGATGCAGGCAGGGCAGTCGTCGCAATCGCTGACGATCGCGGCTCCGCGTGACCTGACCGCCAAATGGTTGCTGCCGCGCCTCGCCGCTTATCGTGCGGCAAACATTGAGCTGCGGCTCGCGCTGGTCGCAAGTGACGGCGCGATCGACTTTACCGAAGCGAACCTCGATCTCGGAATCGTGTTCGCCGTGGATCCGGGCGCGCATGAGGGGGTCGCGCTCGGGGCACGCGGGTTTGCGGAGATCGGCGCCGGCATTGCGATCGGCTGGCCGGGCAGTCCGGTCGACGGCGGGCCGATCGTGACCGCCGACGCCGGGCTCGCGTTCGACGCAGCGGTTGCGGGCCTTGGCCGCGCAATCGTACCCGCGCTGATCGCGGGCGCCGAACCGACATCGGTCGATCCGCGCGGCTATTGGCTGGTCGCACCGCTACCGCAATGGCGCCAGAAAAAGGTCAAGGCGCTCGTCGCCGCGCTGACCGGCAGTACTTAGAGCCGTAACGGCGCGACATAGCCGGTGAGCTCTAGGTAGCCGCTCGCTCCCTCCGTACGCACCGCGCCCTCCCAATACACCGGCAGTCCGCTTCCCCGCGCATCGATTTCCTGCGCGTCGAACAGGGGGGTCAGCGTCAGCGTGCGCACCCCGCCGGGCAGCCGCACCGACAGCGACTGTGCGACCGGGTAACTCGCACCCGTCGCAGGCGAGCGCCAGCGTCGCCGCGTGGCGAACGCGACGTCGCCGGGACTGAACACGGCGGTGCGACCGCTGCGGTCGCGGTAGCTCCCGCCCGCCCACAGGCTCGACCCGTCGGCGCGCCGGATGCGAAACGCCATCAGCGCGGCGCCGTCGTCGAAGTTCAGCCCTACCCAATCCCAGCCCACCGCCGCCGGGTTGAGGTAGTTCGACGACCATTCGCGGTCGAGCCACGCCCGGCCGGTGACGCGAACCGTCTTGCCAATGGTCGTGA
>JAYTAR010000297.1:0-3697 GCA_043737455.1 Sphingomonadales bacterium
TCCCCGACGAACCCTTCAGCCCGACTTCATAATTCCACACGGTCTCCGCCTTTACCGGCGTGAAGTTCGCGATCGGGCCTGTCGGCGTCGCCGCTGCGCCGAGCTGGACAGTGTCCGAGCGTCGCCCCTTCGAGACCGTCGCATAGGCGTTGAAGCCGTCCGCCACGCGGAACAGCACGTTGAAGCGCGGCAGGATCGCGGCGAAGCTGTCCTCGGTGCGGAAGGTCTGCCCGGCGGTGTCGACCTGCGTCCCGATCAGCGGCAACGGCGGGTTGAGCGCCGACCGCGGCGCGCGCGCGAAGAAGCCCGAGCGGCGCTTTTCGATCAGCACGCGTGCGCCCGCGGTGAACTCGATCCGCGGCGTCGGCGTCCACGTCCCGTCGGCGAAGAACGAGTAGCTGGTGTTGGCCCCCTGATTCTCGAAAACCGAGCTGTAGGGCACCGGCGTCGCGGCCTGCGCGGGCACGATGCCGCCGGGGAGCACGCACTGCGAACGCGTCGCAGGGTTGGCGCAGGTCAAAAAGACGCGTTCGTTCGACGAGAACGGCACGCGCTGGATGTTGTCCTCGTAGAACAGGTTGAAGCCGAACGAGCCGCGGAACTTGTCCGACGTATAGGCGAACCGCGTCTCCTGGTTTAGCTGAAAGCCGTATGCGCCTTCGGCGAATTCGAGATACCAGGCGGCCGATCCGTCGGCGTCGAACACTTCGAGCGAGTCGAACTTGCGATAACCGTTGACGAGCGTCAGCGACCAGTCGTCGGTGAACTCCCAGGCGACGGTCAGATTGGCGTCATAGACGTCGCGCTTTAAACCCAGCTTGGGGAGCCCCAGCACGCTGTCGGACACCGGCGACCCGCCGAGGAAGGCGACGCCGAACGGATCGCCCGGCCCCGCCGCGGTCGGCAGCGCGCGGCTGACGAACGCGGTGCCGGGGTTGCGCTGACGGTCATAGGTGCCGATCAGGTCGACGGTCAGCCGGTCGGTCGGCGTGAAACGCAACGAGCCGCGAATGCCGAGCTGGTCCTGCCCGTTCAGGTCGTCCTGCCCCGGTGCCAGATTGCGGACATAGCCGTCGCGCTTCTTGAACTCGAACGCCACGCGCCCGGCGATGCGATCGTTGCCCAGGTTCAGATGCCCTGCCACCAACCGCTGGTTGAAATTGCCGATGCCAGCTTCGGCTGCGCCCGAGAAGCCGGGGCGGGGCCGCGCCGAGATGATGCTGATCGCGCCGACCGCCGAAGCTGTGCCGAACAGCGTCGCCTGCGGCCCCTTGATAACTTCGATCCGGTCGGTGTCGTAGATCGCCTGGTACGAGCCGCGCGAGCGCGAGATGTCGACGCCGTTGTAATAGAGCGTGACGCGTGCCGCCTGCTGCGACGACCCCGAGTCCGAGGTGATGCCGCGGATGACGATGCCCGGATTGTTCGCGCTCTGCTCCTGGACGTTGAGGCCGGGGACGTAGAAGGCGAGCTCGTCCAAGTCGCTGACTCCCAAAGTGCGCATCCGCTCGGCGGTCGTCGCGGTCAGCGTGATCGGCACGTCGATCGACTTTTCCTCGCGCTTTTGCGCAGTGACGATGATCTCCTCGCTGCTCAGCGTATCGGCCGGAGCCTGGGCGAGCACGGGGGCCGTCGAGGCGAGCAGAAGCGAGACGAGGAAAGTGCGGCGCATGGTGAACCCCTTGAGAAAGTATCAGGCGTTCGCGGGTGCAGCATTTGCATGACGGCGCGATGGCTTGGGCGTTACACTTTCGCGGCGGTGCGCGCGGGGCCTGGTGTCGGCGCGGTCATCAGCACGACCACGCCAGCGAGCGCCGACGCCAGCGAGCCCATCAGCACGCCGATCTTGACCGCATCGGCGTACGGCGCGCTCGGAAAAGCGAGGCCGCCGATGAACAGGCTCATCGTGAAGCCGATCCCGCACAGCAGCGCCACGCCATAGACATGTTGCCAGCTCGCGCGCGCGGGCCGGGTCGCCAGCTTGAACCGCACCGCGAGCCATATGCTCGCGAACACGCCGACCTGCTTGCCGACGAACAGCCCGAGCGCGATGCCGAGCGGGAGCGGGGCGAACAGCTGTACCCATCCGATCCCGGTCAGCGAAACGCCCGCATTGGCAAAACCGAACAGCGGCACGATCCCCAGCGCGACATAGGGGTTGAGCGCGCGTTCGAGGCGGTGAAGCGTCGAATTGGCGGCGTCGGGTGCAGCCGGGGTCGCGCGCAGCGGGATTGCCATCGCCGCTGCGCGCAGTGGCACCGCCATCGCCGCGATCACGCCCGCGACGGTCGCATGCACCCCGGAGAGCAGTACGAAATACCAGAGCAGGACGAACCCGCCGAAATACCAGCCGGGATGATGGGCCCCGGTGCGGCGGATCGCGAACATCGCCGCGGTCACGCCGAGCGCGGCGGCGAACGCGCCCCAGTCGAGGCTTTGGGTGTAGAACAATGCGATGATCGCCACCGCGCCGACATCGTCGACGATCGCGACGGTCGTCAGGAGCAGTTTCAGCGAGGTCGGCGCGCGCTTGCCGAGCAGCGCGAGCAACCCGAGCGCGAACGCGATGTCGGTCGCGGCGGGGATCGCCCAACCCCGCGTCAGTGCCGGCGCGCCGCCGGTGACGAGCAGATAGACGAGCGCGGGCACGACCATACCCGCCGCTGCCGCGATGATCGGCAGCCGCCGGTCAGTCCAGCTCGCCAGATGCCCGTCGGCGAACTCGCGCTTGATCTCGAGCCCGACGACGAGGAAGAACACCGCCATCAGCGCGTCGTTGATCCACAGATGCACTGTCATCGGGCCCAGCTTGGGCGTCAGCACCGGACCCGTCGCGACGTGCAGCAGGTCGAAATAGTGATAGGCGAGCGGTGAATTCGCGACGATCATCGCACAGGTCGCAGCAGCGATCAGCAGCAGCCCGCCCGCCGCCTCGGACGCCAGGAACGCGCGCAATACCGAGCGCGGGCGACGAGTGAGGCGCTTGAGCATTACATGCTGGTAGCGTGCTTTCCCGCCCCTGCGAAGCTCAACGTACCGTGAAACGCACCTCGTCGATCGTGCGCCCGCCGGGATCGAGCAGTGCGAGGCGGTGCGTGCCCGGCCCCGCGAGCACTTGCGGCCGCGCGTCGGCGTCGCCCAGGTCGCGGCGGTCGAGGCGCAACCGGTGCCCCGCGACCGCCCCCGTCACCGCCACGCCCATCCGCTGGCGGTCGATCGGAATGTCGGGATCGAGTGCGAAGACGCTGCCCGACAACGGGTTGACGATGCGCGGGCGCCGCGCCGCTGCGGGCGCGAAATCCTGCGTGGCTTGTGCGGTGCCCGACAGGAACCAGTCGCGGCGCGGCGGCTCGACCGCGCCCGCAAAACGCACCGCGCGCGCCTCGATCCCGGCGGGACGCGGCGGCGGATCACTGGCGGCGACCCGGTGCAACGCCAGCATGACATCGCGCCAGACCGGGGCCGCGCCGCTGGTGCCCGAAACCGCCTTCATCGAATCGCCTTCGAGGTTGCCGACCCACACCGCCACGGTGAAGCGCGCGGTATAACCAATGCACCAATTGTCGCGCATCGCCTTTGACGTGCCGGTCTTCACCGCTGCCCAGAACGGCAGCCGCAGTGCCGAATCGACCCCGAAACTGCTCGATCGCGCCGAGGCGTCGGCAAGGATGTCGCCGACGATCCACGCCGCCTGTGG
>JAYTAR010000298.1:0-3693 GCA_043737455.1 Sphingomonadales bacterium
GCGGTCCCACAAGCGACGATCGCGACGCGGCTGACCCCGCCCAGGTCGAAGTCCATCTGCGGCAGCCCGACCTGCTCCTCGAGCGGGCGGAGATACGAACGCAGCGTTTGTGCGACGACGATTGGCTGTTCGTATATCTCCTTTTGCATGAAGTGGCGGTGGTTGCCCTTGTCGATCAGCGCGCCGGTAATGCCCGACAGCGTGACCGGTCGATCGACAGCGCTGCCGTCGCGGTCATAAACCCGGGCACCATCGCGGGTGACGACGACCCAGTCGCCTTCGTCGAGGTAGGCGATCCGCTGCGTCAGTGGCGCAAGTGCGAGCGCGTCCGAGCCGAGGAACGTCTCGCCGTCGCCGTAACCCACTACAAGCGGTGAGCCGAGCCGCGCGCCGATCAGCAATTCTGGATGGTCGCGAAATGCGATCGCGAGCGCGAACGCGCCGCGCAATTCGGGCAGCACCAGCTTCACCGCTTTGACGGGCGATGCGCCGCGCTCGATGTGTTCGCTCAGCAGATGCGCGACAACCTCGGTATCGGTCTCACTTTCGAACACCCGCCCGCGCGCCTGCAGCGCCTCGCGCAACGACTTGAAGTTCTCGATAATGCCGTTGTGAACGAGTGCGACATGTTCGGTTGCGTGAGGATGCGCGTTGCTGGTCGTCGGACGACCGTGCGTCGCCCAGCGCGTATGCGCGATGCCCGTCGTGCCGGGTAGCGGATCTGCGGAGAGAACGCGCTCAAGATTGGCCAGCTTGCCCTCTGCGCGGCGGCGTACGAGCGCGCCGTCATGCACCGTGCAAACGCCGGCCGAATCATAGCCACGATATTCCATTCGTCGTAGCCCCTCGACGAGCCGATCACCGACCTCCTCGCGCCCGACGATACCGATGATTCCGCACATTAAGGATGCTCTCTCGCTGCAGGATATTTGAAGTCAGTATGCGCCAGCCTAGCTGAAAACTCTTGGCATAAGGTGTACCGGCGATTGCGGTTTCGCGATTAGCCAAGCTGCTCCTTGCAGCCGTCGAAGCAGCTAAAGCTTTTTTCGCGCTGCCATCACCTTCCGGAAGCCTGCCGCCCAGCCAGGCTTGGCTTCCTGGCGTCCACGGGCGACAGCGAGCGCGTCGGGCGCGACGTCGGCGGTGATAACGCTGCCCGCGGCGACGATCGCGCCCGGCCCGATCGTCACCGGAGCGACGAGCGCGCTATTCGAGCCGACGAACGCGCCCGCGCCGATCTCGGTTCGGTATTTGAAGAAGCCGTCATAGTTGCAGGTAATCGTACCTGCGCCGACGTTTGCGCCCGCGCCAACTTCCGCGTCGCCCAGATAGCTCAAGTGGTTGGCTTTCGCTCCCGCACCCATGACCGTCTTCTTGATCTCGACGAAGTTGCCCACCTTTACACCTTCGCCGAGCACTGCACCTGGGCGAAGCCGCGCGAACGGCCCAATTTCAGCGAGCGATCCGACGGTCGCACCTTCGAGATGCGAAAACGCACGGACCGTCGCACCGTCGGCGACGCGCACGCCGGGTCCAAAGACGACGTTGGGTTCGACCAGCACATCGCGACCGATTTCGGTATCCCAGGCGAACCAGACGGTGTCGGGTGCGATCAGTGTTGCGCCCTCCGCCATGGCGCGTGCGCGGCGCTCGGCCTGCCAAATGCCTTCGACGATCGACAGCTCGGCGCGGCTGTTAATTCCCGCAACCTCGTCCGCCCCGGTCGTAACGACGACCGCACCGCGACCGTCGGCGATCGCCAGCGTCACGACGTCGGGCAGGTAATATTCGCCCGCCGCATTGTCGCAACCGACACGGTCGAGAAGCGCCCAGGCATCGGCGGCGCGCATCACGGTAACACCCGAATTGCACAGGTCGATCGCGCGTTCGGCAGCGCTTGCGTCCTTATATTCTACCATCTTGCTGATGCGGTCGCCATCGGCGAAGATGCGGCCATAGGCAGCGGGGTCGGCGGGGCGAAAACCGAGCACGACGACCGCGGGAGTGTCTACCTGCTCGATCCGGTCGCACAATCGCGCGATTGTGTCGCTTCGCAGCAGCGGCGCGTCACCAAAACAAATCATCACCAGCCCATCGAAATTGGCCAGCGCCTCCTTCGCGCAGAGTGCCGCGTGCGCCGTACCGCGCTGTTCGTGCTGCACCACAACCTGCGCGCCGCTGCTCGCGAGCGCTTCTTCGACCTGCTCACGACGTGCGCCAACAACGACAACGGTGAGCGTCGCACCGGCGGCTTGAAGCGCGGCGAGCAGGTGAAGCAGCATCGGTCGCCCAGCGACTGGGTGCAGCACCTTGTGCACGTCGGACTTCATGCGGGTGCCTTGCCCGGCCGCCAGCACCACCACCGCTACCTGCCGCACGCGCCATGCTCCCGCCAAATCTCGCGCGTCCCTTGCCAGCGACCGCCCACGCTGGGCAAGGGGCCAGCATGACCAATTTCCCTTTTGCTATCGTCGGATTCGATCTCGACGGCACCTTTCTCGACACTTCGGACGACCTGGCCGCCGCGGTCAATGTCGCGCTAGCGGAAGCAGGACGGCCGCTGTTGACCGTCGAGCAGGTCAAGCCGATGATCGGTGGCGGGGCTAAGCACATGCTCGAACAGGGGATGGCGCCAACCGGCGGATGCGATCCGGTCGAGCTCAAGCGGCTCTACCGGCTGTTGCTGGCGTCGTACGAGGCCAACATCGCGGTGTTCACGAAACCGTTTGCGGGTGCCCTCGACGCACTCGACGGGCTCAAAGCCCGCGGCGTAAAGCTTGCCATCGTTACGAACAAATTCGAGAGCCTTGCGGTTAAGCTGCTGGGTGAGTTGGGCCTGCTCGATCGTTTCGCAACGGTGATCGGCGGCGACACTTTGGGCCCGGGGAACGCCAAACCTTCGCGCGCGCCGATCGACGCGATGGTCGCGCGACTGGGTGGCGGCCGCGCGGCGTTCATCGGTGATTCGATCTACGACATCATGGCCGCGAAGAACGCAGGCATTCCCAGTGTCGCGGTGTCGTTCGGCTTCCTGATGCAGCCGATCGCCGAACTGGGTGCCGATGCGGTGATCGACCGCTATGACGAACTCATCCCGACGCTCGAAGTGCTTTCCTGAAAAGGTGCGGGATCAGCAGCCGCAGCGGCATGCGGATGAGATGCGAGCGGACGTAGAAGCTAAGGCGCAGCAGCGGCCGCGTCGGGCGGCCCCAGCCGTCGCGCGCGAGCAGACGAGCGACGAACACAGCGTCGCCCGAGCGAAGGCCATGTGTTTCGCCTGCGAACAGATAGTCCGCCAACCTCGACGCGCGCGCGACCGCGGCTCCGAGTTGATGATGACGAGCACGCTCGCTCAGTCGCGCGGCGTCGATACCTTCGTCGAGCAGCTGGCGAATGTCCCACAGGTTGCGCAACCCCCCCGCGAGGTCGCCGTCGGCGAGCAGGTGCGCGGCGGCATGGACGATCATGTCCTCGCGCGTAAGCACCCGAAGTCCGTTGCCGAGCGGCACGCTGTCGGCGATCAACGCCGCCGCGTCGGGACTGGGCCGAGCGGTTGGCGGCAGGATGGTGTGGTGGACGTCGATCATCGCGTCGCGGTCACGGTGGATCAGCGGTGGCAGCTCGTGCATCCATCGGCGATAATAAGCGTCGTCATAGGCATCGGGCTTGACCCACTCCCACCCCGCCGCGAGC
>JAYTAR010000299.1:0-9071 GCA_043737455.1 Sphingomonadales bacterium
TAACCAAGACTGTACCAACGCAGCTTGAACATGCCGAGGTCGAGCGCGATCGGCGAAAGGCCGAGATCGGTAAATTGAATCGCCCCCGATTGGAGCTGCGCCTGTAACTGTTGCGCAACGCTGGCGACGAATTCGCTCGGCAAGGCTTTTCCCCGGCAGTTTACGGTCCCATACAGGCGCGATTGGCGAAGACCAAGCGAGAGGATGATATACGCATGCCAACGGCCCTCGATGCGCGCATGGACGCGGCATTCGCCGCCCTGACGGAGCGGGGCGGTCCGCTCGCGACGGTCGATTTCGATCTGAATGGTGTGACGGTGCCAATGATCGCGGCCGCCCCTGCGAGCCTGCCCCCCTACTTCGCGCATTATTGCGCCGAACATGCCGACAAGGTGTTCCTTGTCGACGGTGAAGAACGGCTGACCTTTGCCCAGGTTTATGCCGCCGCCACGGCTGTCGCACGCTCGCTGGTCGCGGGGTATGGCATCAAGGTCGGCGACCGCGTCGGCATCGCCGCGCGCAATGCTCCGGCATGGATCGTGCTCTACATGGGCATTTTGATGGCGGGCGGCGTAGCGACGCTACTCAACGGCTGGTGGCAGGGCGGTGAGCTGTGCGAAGGCATCGACGACGTCGGCGCGACGCTCGTCTTCGCCGATCCACAGCGCATGAAGCGTATCGCCGAGTGCGGCCGCGATCCTGGTGCGCGACTTGTCGCGGTTGACGTTGCACTCCTGCTCGACGACGCGATCGCGCCGATCATCGCACAACGGGGTGACGCCGAGACGGTACTGCCGACGCTGACTGGCGACGATCTCGCGACGATCCTGTTCACGAGTGGCTCGACCGGCAAGTCGAAGGGCGCGTATTCGACGCACCGCGCGGTCGTGCAGGGCATCTACAATTATCTCGCGACGACGCTGATGGCGCTTCGTTTTGCGACCGAAGACGACACGCTGCCGCCGCATCAGCCCTCCACCTTGCTCAACGTGCCACTGTTCCATGTCACCGCCGAAGTTCCGGTGTTTCTCCAGAGCGTCGCGATCGGGCGCAAGCTGGTGCTGATGCCCAAATGGGATGCGCGCGAGGCGATGCGCCTCATTGAGGCCGAGCGCGTGACTTATTTTGTCGGCGTGCCGCTGATGAGCTTCGAGATCATGACGCACCCCGACCGCGCGTTGTTCGACCTGTCGAGCTGTACGGCCTACGCGGCCGGCGGCGCGCCGCGGCCCGAGGAGCACGTTCGGCGGCTAAAGTCGGAGATGGGCGGTGCCTATCCTTTGCTCGGCTATGGGCTGACCGAAACGAACGCGATCGGGTGCGGCAATCTGAACGAGAACTATCTCGCAAAGCCCAATTCAACTGGGCGCGCTTCGCCGCCGCTGGTCGATCTCGCGATCCTCGATGACGAGGGAATCCCAGTGCCGCAGGGCGCGCGCGGCGAGGTCTGCATCCGCAGCGTCGCCAATTTCACCGGTTATTGGGGCAATGACGTCGCGACTGCCGCGTGCATGACCACCGATCGCTATTTTCGCACTGGGGACATCGGCACCCTTGATGCCGACGGCTATCTCTTCATCGTCGACCGCAAGAAAGACATCATCATTCGCGGCGGCGAGAACATCAGCTGTCAGGAGGTCGAGGCCGCGCTCTACGAGCATGCAGGCATTGCCGAGGCGTGCGTCTTCGGGCTGCCCGACGAGCGCTTGGGCGAGATCACCGGCGCGGTCGTCCGCTACCGCGACGACGCGCATGTGAGCGACGAGGCGATCAAATTCTTCCTCGGCGAACGGCTCGCGGGGTTCAAGGTACCCGCACATATTTGGACCAGCGCGGCGCCACTGCCACGCCTTGGCACCGAAAAGATCGACAAGGTCGGGTTGCGTTCACGGTACCGCGGCGTACACGAGGCGGCGTTGCGCGCTCCTAGCTAACCGGACGGGCTTTCCACCTCCGACGCCGCCCCCTAAACGACGCGCGATGGCCCTACCCACCCCTTCGCGCCGCCAGCTGTTGATCGGCGGCGGCGCGGGCATCGGCCTAGTGGTTGGTTACACGTTTTGGCCCCGCCGACATTTGCCGTCGATCGGCGGCGGGCGCGGCGAGCATGTCATGAATGGCTTCGTGAGGATCGGTGAGGACGGCCATGTCGCCATTGCCGTACCGCAGGTCGAATTGGGTCACGGCGTCTTCACGACGCTTGCCCAGATCGTCGCCGACGAACTTGGTGCAAACTGGCGCACCGTCGCTGTCGAGACCGCGGTCGGTCGCGGTTTTGGCAACGCCGTGCTGAGCGCCGAATGGCGTGACGGGCTGGGAAACATGTTGCCCGCGGTCTTTGAGAGTGGCTTTCCCGACGAATTTATCGCGACGGGTGGATCGAGCAGCATTCGCGCGTTCGAAGAGCCGCTGCGGAATGCTGGCGCGACAGCGGCGGCGCTTCTTTGCAGTGCGGCGGCGGCTCGTTGGGATATTGATCGGCACGCTTGCGAGACACACGACGGCTTCGTCTGGTTCGGCGAGCAGCGCACGCGTTTCGGCGAGATCGCGCGTGAGGCGGCGGCGTTTGCGATCCCTTCGGACATCGCGTGGCGGCGTGGCAACGCGAACCGCCTCGTCGCGACTGCAATGCCGCGCCTTGACTTGCCCGCAAAGGTCGATGGCAGCGTCAATTTCGCGGGCGATATTCGCCTGCCCGACATGGTTTACGCCAGCCTGACGAGCGGGCCGGGCGGCAAGGCAAAACTGGTCTCGTTCGACGAAGCGGCGGCGCGGCGCGTGACCGGGGTGCTTGACATCGTGCGGACAGACGACTGGGTCGCTGTCGCCGCCACCAATGGTTGGGCGGCGGAGCGCGGCGTGGCGGCGGGGGTAGCGCGCTTCGCCGTCGAAGGGGATCGGCCCGACAATCGTAGCATCGCACGCTCGCTCGACGCAGCGCTCGACGACGGCGCGGCGACGCGCGTCGTCGCGCAAGGTGATGTCGCGGCGGCGTTCCGCGCGGCGTCAATCTGGACACAAAGCTATTCGGTCGGGCTCGCCCCGCACGCGGCAATTGAGACCGCGAGTGCGACTGCGCGGATGGAAAGCGGCATGCTCGAGATCTGGGCGCAGACGCAGGTGCCAACGCTGGCGGCGGCGGCGGCGGCGCGCGCAACCGGAACCGATGCCCGCCGGATCGCTGTCCACCCGGTGATGGTCGGCGGAAGCTTCGGCGCGCGTTACGAAGTAGCGATCGCAGCACACGTCGCAACGCTTGCGCAAAGGCTTAAGCGTCCGGTGCAGCTCGTCATGTCGCGTACCGAGGAGTTTCGGCACGACCGCTTCCGCCCTGCCGCCGCCGCTCGGATGGCAGCGCGCACCGGCTCCGATGGACGCATCGAGGCGTGGTTCGCGCAGATCGCCGCCCCAGCGACATTGCATGAGATGCGCGCGCGGCTAATCGCGGGCGTGGCACCGCATGACGCCATGGTTGCCGCCGCGAGTATCGGCGAACCCGCCGCAGTTGCGGGCGCCGCGCCGCCTTATGACATCGCCAACGTCGCGATCGACCATCATCCGGCGCTGATCGGCGTGCCGACTGGCGACTGGCGCGGGCGCGCGCATGTCGCCTCGGCCTTCTTCACCGAATGTTTTTTCGATGAGATCGCGCACATGACCGGCGGCGAGCCGTTCGGCGCGCGCATGGCGATGCTGGGCGGTAATCCGCGCCTCGCGCAGTGCCTGACCAAGGCGGCAGCGGCCGGCAATTGGCAGGGCGGGGTGCCGGGATCGAACCAGGGGCTGGCCTGCCACTCGATGGCAGGCAGCTATGTGGCCGTGCTTGCAGAGGCCCGGCGCGAAGGCAGCGGTATTCGCGTCGACCGGCTCGTCGCGGTTGCCGACGTCGGACGGGTCGTCAATCCCGACGTCGTGCGCGCGCAGATCATCGGCGGGCTGGTTTGGGGACTGGCGGCTGCGACCGGGGTGCCCGTTGCCATGCACCGCGGTGTCGCCGGACCGGCGACGCTGGGCGCGCTGCGGCTACCGCGCATGGCCGATTGTCCGCGGATCGACGTCGAGCTTATCGTCAGCAGTGCCGACCCCGGCGGCGCGGGCGAGATCGCCGTCCCGCCGGTCGCGCCCGCCATCGCAGGTGCCCTATTCGCGGGCACCGGGGTGCGCTACCGGCAGCTGCCTCTCATACAGGACGCCTGATGCGCCGCGACGAATCTCTCGCCGACTTGCCCGCCGACCATCCCGTCATCGCTCCCCCTCGTATCGGCGTTTTGCTCGTCAATCTGGGGTCGCCCGAAGCACCGACGCGCGCGGCAGTCAAAACCTACCTGCGCGAATTCCTGTCGGACCGCCGCGTCGTCGAACTGCCGCCGATCGTGTGGCAGCCCATTTTGCGCGGTGTGCTGCTCAATCTGCGGCCCAGCCGTACCGCCCATGCCTACCGCTCGATCTGGACCACGGCGGGATCGCCACTGACCGCGATTACCCGGGAGCAGGCAGCCGGGCTCGACTTTGGGTCCGACGTGATCGTCGATTGGGCGATGCGCTACGGCACTCCCGCGCTGCCTGCGCGGCTAGCGGCGATGAAGGCGGCAGGGTGCGATCGCATTCTGATCGCACCGCTTTACCCTCAATATTCAGGCGCGACGACGGCGACGGTCAACGACCGCGTCTTCGCGCAGTTGATGAAGATGCGCTGGCAGCCCGCGCTGCGTACTTTGCCCCCCTGGCACGATGACCCTGCGTATATCGACGCCTTGAAGGATTCGATCGAGCGCCAGATCGCCGTGCTGCCGTTCGTGCCACATACACTGGTCGCGAGCTTCCATTCGATGCCGTTGTCGACATTGGAAAAGGGCGATCCCTACCATTGCCAATGCCGCAAGACCGCACGGCTGTTGTCCGATGCGCTCGATCGCCCGCTGGTTGTCAGTTTCCAGTCCAAGCTTGGGCGCGCAAAATGGCTTGAACCTTCGACCGAGGAGACGCTGGCGCGGCTTGGGCGCGAAGGGGCGGGGTCGGTCGCGGTCGTGACCCCCGGCTTCGTCGCCGACAACCTTGAGACGCTCGAGGAAATCGCGATCCGCGGTCGCGAGGTGTTCGTCGAGGCGGGCGGTCGCGAACTCGCCGCACTCGAATGTTTGAATGCATCGCAAGAAGGCTTGGCATTGCTGCACCATATTGTCGGTCGCGAGCTTGAAGGGTGGGTGGCGCGCCGTTAGGCTCTGCCGAAAAGGCGAGGAGAGCAAAGGCATGGCACGGGTTGCGATCGTTACCGGCGGCACACGCGGCATCGGCGAGGCGATCAGCCTAGCACTCAAAGACATGGGAATCGTCGTCGCTGCCAATTACATGGGCAATGAGGAAAAGGCGAACGCGTTCACCGCCGCGACCGGCATCCGGACGTATCGCTGGGACGTCGGTGATCACGAGGCGTGTCTGGCCGGATGCGATCGTGTCGCGAGCGACCTTGGCGCGGTCGATATCGTCGTGAACAACGCCGGAATCACGCGCGACGGGACCCTCGCCCGCATGACCTTCGACGACTGGAACGACGTCATGCGCATCAATCTGGGCGGTTGCTTCAACATGGCCAAGGCGTGTTTTCCCGGCATGGTCGCACGCGGTTGGGGGCGGATTGTCAACATCGGGTCGATCAACGGGCAGGCGGGTCAATATGGGCAAGTCAATTATGCCGCCGCGAAATCGGGCATCCATGGCTTTACTAAGGCACTGGCGCAGGAAGGCGCGAAGAAGGGCGTAACCGTGAATGCGATCGCGCCCGGTTATATCGACACCGATATGGTCGCGGCAGTCCCCGCGCCGGTGCTAGAAAAGATTGTCGCCAAGATTCCGGTTGGGCGGCTCGGTCAGGCGCACGAGATCGCACGCGGCGTCGCGTTCCTGGTCTCGGAAGATGGTGGCTTTGTGACAGGGTCGACGCTGAGTATCAACGGCGGGCAGCACATGTATTAAACGTGGCAGGCGGGACTTGCCAGTTTACTATGCCCCGCCATTAAAGCGCAGCGTGACGATCGCAGGGCACGAAACGTCGATCACGCTTGAGCCGATCTTCTGGAAGGCGCTGGAGGCTGCCGCACTCGCTGAACAGTTGCCCCTCAACGCACTCGTTGCGCGCATCGACGCCGAACGTCTCGACGCGTCGGCGGTGCCTAATCTGGCGAGTGCGATCCGTTGTTGGCTCTTAGCGGGCGTTAGAATGACGCCGTGAGCGTTAGCCGTGCATTGCGCGGTCCGCCGGTCGATATGTTGTTGTCGCTGTGCGCAGCGGGGAAGTAATTCGTGCCGAGCAGATTCTCGACGTTGAGCTGAACCGATAGTCGCGTCGAAACTTTGACGAACAGCGCGGCGTCGACGCGCGTGAAGGCGGGCAGGCGGACAGCATTGCTGATCGACGCGAATTGGTGCGACTGGTGCAGGACGCCAAGGCCAAAGCCGATCCGGTCGGTGACATCGTACCGGTTCCATAATGAAATCTGATCGCGCGGGGTTTGAGCGACGGCGCGTCCTGCGGGGGCGGCGGCGGTCGTGCTGTTGATCTCGGCGAGAGTGCGTGAATAGGCCATCGCGGTCTGCCAGCGCGAGCTCAGCGTGCCGGTCAACGTCACTTCCATCCCCCGCGTTCGCTGGCTGCCAGTCAGAACGACCGTGCCCGGCAGCGGTCCGGTAGCGCGGGTGTTGCCACGGTCGAGCTGATAGACGGCCCCTGCCAACGTCAAGCCGGGGCGAACGTCCCACTTTGCGCCGGCTTCATAATTATCGAAAGTTTCGGGCGCGAGTGCCGCGTTGTTGACGTCGAAGGTGACGAATTGGTCGCCGGATTGCGGCAGGTACGACCGTGCCCAGCTCGCATAGATCGAGGCCGTCGGCAGCGGCTTAAAAACAAGGCCGAGGCGCGGACTCCACAGTCCCTCGGTTCGAGCAACGGTGCTGTTCAAAAAGCGGCTCGTGACGCGGATCTTCAGCCGGTCGTACCGCAGCCCGGCGATGACCTGCCAATGCTTCCCGAATTTGATCTGATCTTGGACATAGAGCGAGACCTGCGTGAGGTCGCCGCCAATCAGCCGATTTCCCGCGCCCGGCACATTGCCTGCGATGAAAACCGGCGTCGGGACCGCTGGGGTACGGGTGAGTGCCACAGGGGTACGACGGTTCAAGGGGTTGGCGAGCGTAGGAAAGAAACCGTTGATTCGCTCGCTGACGCTGCGCTGATCGGTGACTTCCGCACCGACCAGCAGCGTGTGGCCGATCGATCCGGTCTCGCCACGCCATTCCAAATTGGCTTGGCCGATGAAGTTGCGCCGTTGCAACAGGTCGCGATACGCCTCGATGCCGATGAACCCGTTCGCATCCGGGGCATTCGCTGGGTAGACGTTCGAGTAGATCTTGTCATAGTCGCCGTAGACCGCCTGCGCGCTCACCATGATCTGTGACGACAGATCGGCCTCGCCGCGAAAGCGGACCGCGTGCCCATTGAAAAAGCTGCGGTTGACGTCACGCGAACCGAAAAAACTGTCGCGAAATCCCATCAGGGGACCGACGATCGTACCGGCGGGTGCGCTCGTGGCCGACGGTAGGCCGCGGTCGACAACGCGGTCGTCGCGCACATATTCATAGCCAAATTGCAGCCGCACCCTCTCGGCGATCTTGTGCGCGATCACCGGGTTGAGCCCAAAGCGCCGTCCGCTGTAGAAATCGCGGTGACTGTCGAGTCCTTCGTAAAAACCGTTGAGCCGCACCGCAGTCGCGGCACCCAAAGCGCCGTTTAGATCGACCGCGCCATAGCTACTGCCAAAGCTGTCGACGGATGCCGTGGCGGCACCAACATCCTGGCCGACCAGCGCACCCTTGGTTATGCGGTTGACGACGCCGCCGCCGCCGCCTCGTCCGAAGACCATCGCATTGGCACCCTTATGCACTTCGACCCGGTCGACATTGTAGAAGCCGCGATAGTATTGAACGTCATCGCGCAGGCCATCGACGAAAAAGTCAGCGGTCGTGTTGTTACCCCGAAGCGTGATCTGGTCGCGGTGTCCCTCACCCTGTCCTGCCGATATGCCAGGGATCAGGCGGACAAGATCGGCCATTGACCGGATCGCCTGGTCGCTGATCTGTCTCTGCGTCACCACATCGATCGTTTGGGGGACGTCGATGATCGGCGTACGCGTCTTGGTACCGCTGGTGGTATCGATGGCTCGGTAGATGTCGCGGGTTCCCGTGACGATGATCGAAGCGCCGTCAACCTGCTCATTGGCTTTGACCGCAACGGGACCCGCAAGCGAGGTGAGACCGACGAAAAATAACAACCTGACCATCAAAGCTCCCCTTGAAAAGGAGCTTATTGATAATCAGTCGCAGTTGCAATGCCCTTGTATCTTGGCGCCTGGCTGCTTCAGTCGCGCCCGAGAAGCACGCGCGCCTGTCCGGCAATCTGTGCGAGCATCGCGGGCGTCGGGGTCGTAGCAATGCGAGCACGGTCAACGAGGCGCCGAAAATCCGCGACGCGCACAGTGTTTTCCTGAAGCCAAGTGGCAGTACGGACCTCGGGCTTACTCGGATCGAACCCGAGGAAATCGAGGCGCATTTGCTGAAAATCACGCCCCAATCCTGCGACGAGCAGCCGTTCCCAAGGGTCGATGGGTGCCGCCTGCATCGCCGCCCCCTGTGCCCAGTCGAGCCCCAGCGCGCTGCCGAGCGTCGTAAACGCGCGCGTGACCGCTTCGACATCGGCACCACAGCAGGCCGCCAGCGCGGCGATGCCCACTCCGCCATCGAGATTGGCAAGCCGCACGACGCGCGCGACCAGATCGTCGGGCACCCCCGCCGCACTTAGGCGTGCAGAAAAACCGTCGGCTTGCTTTCGAGTCTCGGTGACGAGCAACGTATCGATGACCGCGTCGAGCCGGGCGATGCCAGGGCGGAGCGCGGCGAGCGTGGCGCCGACCGAACGGCCGACGACCGCGCTACGCAGCATGTCGGCCATCGCTGCGCGCAGTTCGACTGCAACCTGCTCGAAGAGCAGCAACCGCGCGCTCTCGACCATGTCGGTCGCG
>JAYTAR010000300.1:0-9027 GCA_043737455.1 Sphingomonadales bacterium
GTAGTACACCATCGATCCGAAGCCTCGACGCTTCGACACTAACCCCAAAGTCGTCGAGCCATGAACGCCCGTGGCAGGACGCACCGGTCGTCACGTCGCCCCCGCGCCCCAGCGGAGGGAAACCCGCGCCTGTGCCCGATCAGCGAAGTGCTTGGCTATTGTCGCCCGGCGGCTTAACGCTTGCGTTGATGCAGATACACCCCATGATCGAGGACACGGCCGCGCTGACCGCGCTGTGCGCGCGGCTCGCCAAGAGCGACTTTGTCGCGATCGATACCGAGTTCATGCGCGAGAACACGTTCTGGCCCGACCTGTGCTTGATCCAAATTGCCGATGTCAATGAAGCCGCCGCAATCGATCCAAAGGCGCCGGGGCTCGATATGACGTGCCTGCTCGACCTCATGACCGCCAACGAGGACGTGCTGAAGGTCTTCCATGCCGGTGGGCAGGACATCGAGATCGTCTATAATCTCACCGGCCGCACCCCGCACCCGCTGTTCGACACGCAGGTCGCGGCGATGGCGCTCGGCCAGGGTGAACAGGTCGGCTATTCGAACCTCGTCGACCAGTGGCTCGGCATCACGCTCGACAAGGGTGCGCGCTTCACCGATTGGGGCCGCCGCCCGCTCGACAAGCGCCAGATCGATTATGCGATCGGCGACGTCACGCATCTGGCAAAGATTTTCCCGCGCATGCTCGAGAAACTGGTGAAGACCGGGCGCGGCGAATGGCTCGACCAGGAGATGGAACGGCTTGCCGACCCTGCCCACTATGCGCAGGAGCCGTCGGAAGCGTGGAAGCGGGTCAAGGTCGCCAGCCGAAAGCCCGACGTGCTCGGTCGGCTGCGCGCGCTCGCCGCGTGGCGCGAGCATGAGGCGCGGCAAAAGAACATTCCGCGCGGTCGCATCGTCAAGGACGAGACACTCGCCGACCTCGCGGGCAATCCGCCGCGCGCGCAGGGCGATTTGTCGAAGGTGCGCGGTCTGTCGCCATCATGGGCGGGGAATGACATCGGCGCGCGGATGATGGCGGCGCTGGCCAATGCCGAGCCGATGCCCACCGAATTGCTGCCACCGCGCGACGATCGCAAACCCGGGACGGGCAAGGACGGGGCGCTTGTCGCCGACCTCCTCAAGTTGTTGCTTAAAATCCGCGCCAAAGAAGCCAATGTCGCAGCCCGCCTGCTCGCGCGCGGTGATGAGCTCGACCTGTTGGCGGCGGGCGTGCGCGACGGGCTGTCGATGCTGACCGGCTGGCGCTACGACCAATTCGGTCGCGATGCGCTCGACCTAGTCGAGGGGCGGCTTGCGTTTGCGGTCGTCGACGGCCGCATGAAGATGACCCGCACGGAGATCACGCCATGAAAGTCCTGTTGCTGTTGCTTCCGCTCGCTGCTTGCGCGACCACTCCCGAAACCGGACGCGGCCTGTGCAACGCGGTGCCCGTCCAAAGCTTCGTCGGCGCGATCGGCACCGCCCAACTCGGCCGCCAGGCCATGGCGCGCGCCGGCGCGAAAACGCTCCGCTTCATCCCGCCGAACAGCGCGGTCACGATGGACTATCGCAGCGACCGCCTGAACGTGCGGCTCGATGCGCGGAACTTCGTCACCGGGTTGGATTGCGGGTAAGCGATGAAGTCAGTGGGCCACTATGTCTTCTTCGGCATAACGGATCAACGCTAACGGGGGAAAAGCGGCGGTCCGACAATCTGCGCGCGCCTTCCGAGGACCGCCGCCAGCTGCTTGTGTCGTCGTTCGACTGCTTCGCCGTACAACACCGCATGCTCGCTGCGCAGGTGGAGCGTCACCACCTCTGCATCGATTGTCAGCGCGCTGGCCTCAAGTGGTTCGGCGACGCCGCCCGATAGGCGCTGGCCCAGGCGCATCGCCTGGCCCCAGGCGGCGGCGATGGCGCAATCGCTTGGGCTCGCGAGTGCGGTGACGAGCGGTGCGGCCGTGCTGCCGCCAAAGCTGACCGCGAGCGCGTGCGCGACCATCGCGCGTTCGCGCGCGTCGATGGCGACCCAATTGCCGAACAGCGCGATGTCGAGGCCGCGCTCGGCACGCAACTCAGGGTTAGCCATCCAGCCGACATCGCCGAGTAGGCATGCCGCATGGCGCAGCCGCGCGAGTGCGGCATCCTCGTGCACGAAGAGCGGGGCGATCCAGTTCGCGAGCAGGTCGCCATGCTCGCGGAACCGTCCGAGCATCGCCCCCGCCGCGCGTGCCGCCGCGATCAGCGGGTCCTGCCCGCGCGTCGCCGCATCGAGCTCGTCGTAGATCAAGCCTTCGCGAAGCCCGAACGCCGACACGACGAGCGCCGACGATGCCAGCGCACGCGTCAACACCGTCAGCAGCGCCGCGGCGTCGCCGAGCGTACCGATCCGCCCCGACGGCAGCGCATCGATCGCCTTTAGTCGCTTGCGGTCCATGCGGCTCATCGCGCGCACCAGCCGCACCGCGGCCTCGGGCGGCATCGTATAGCCATGCAGCACCGGCAAAGGCCAGTCGGTCAAATGCATGTGCAGCCGCCCGAGCGCCCGCCACGATCCGCCGACCAGGTAGAACGGCAAGCCCGCTTCCGTACCCCAACCCGATTTGGCGAGCAGCGCGCGCACGCGCCGGTCGAGCCGTCCGCGCGCTTTGGTCAGGGCGGGAAGCCGCAGGACGCCGAGCGGCAACGAGACCCGGTCATGCACCGTGCCGTCCTTGACGCGCACCAGCTCGAGGCTCCCTCCGCCCAGATCGCCGACGATGCCATCGGCGAACGGGAAGGCGGAAACGACGCCCAGCCCCGAGGCACGCGCTTCCTGATCACCGCTCAGCAACTCGACGTCGAGCCCGATCGCGCGCACGCGTTCGAGGAATGTCGCACCGTCGCGGGCATCGCGCACGGCCGCGGTCGCAACGGTCCGGACGCGTCCAATGCCCATGACCTGCGTCACCGCATGGAAGCGTTCGAGCGCGCGCAATGCTTGACGCACTGCGCCTTTGTCGAGCGCGGCCCCATCCCCAAGGCCTTTGCCAAGCCCTGCCGATACTTTCTCGTTGAACAGCGTCGCTGGCGCGCGTGCGGGGCCGCTGTAAACGACAAGACGCACCGAGTTCGACCCGATGTCGATGATGGCGCGACGGTCGGGCATGTGATCGATCGCTAACGCTGTCGCAGGCTGAGCGTCGGCACGACACCGCCAGTCAGCGCCGCGCCGCGCCCCGACAGCGACGGGTTGGTCATGAAATAACGGTGTAGATTGAATGGCTTGGCATCCGTTTCTACTCTTGCATAGGAACCGTCGGGCATGAGCACCCAGCTCTGTTCGGTATCGATCAGATTGGCGACCATCACCTGGTCCAGTATCTGCTCGTGAACCGTCGGCGTCTCGATGGGCAGCATGTATTCGACGCGCCGATCGAAGTTTCGCGGCATCCAGTCGGCCGACGAGATGAACAGCTTGGCATCGTCGTTAGGCAGATTCTTGCCTGCGCCGAATGCCCAGATACGACTGTGTTCCAGGAACCGCCCGACGACCGAGCGGACTCGGATCGTATCGGAAAGGCCGGCAACCCCGGGACGCAGACAGCAGATTCCACGCACGATCAGCTCGACCGGCACGCCAGCCGCACTGGCTTCGTATAATTTATCGATGATGTCGGGGTCGACGAGCGAATTCATCTTCGCCCAAATGCCCGATGCACCGCCGTCGCGCGCATGCTCGATCTCTCTATCGATCAGCGCGCACAGACTCGACCGCAAACCGACCGGCGACAGCGTCAGCAGCTCGAGGTCGCGCGGCTCGACATAGCCGGTGATGTAGTTGAACATCTGCGCGGCATCGCGTCCCGCGCGCGGATCGGCGGTGAAAAAGCTCAAGTCGGTATAGATGCGCGCGGTGACCGGGTGATAATTACCCGTGCCGAAATGGCAGTAGGTGCGGTTCAGCCCGCCCTCGCGCCGCACCACCATCGACACCTTGGCGTGCGTTTTCCAGTCGATGAAGCCATAGACCACCTGCACGCCCGAGCGTTCGAGCTGCGACGCCCACAACAGGTTCTGCTCCTCGTCGAAGCGCGCCTTCAACTCGACGACGGCGGTCACTGACTTGCCCGCTTCGGCCGCATCGCACAGCGCGCGAATCACCGTCGGCTGTTTGCCCGCGCGATACAAAGTCTGCTTGATCGCGACGACATCGGGGTCGGCGGCCGCCTGGCGCAGGAAAGCGAGCACCACGTCGAACGTCTCATACGGATGATGGACGACGATGTCCTTGGCGCGGATCGCCGCAAAACAATCGCCGTCGTAATCGCGGATGCGCTCGGGAAAGCGCGGACTGTAGGGAATGAACTTCAGATCGGGCCGATCCTCGTCGACGAGCGCGTCGAGCGCGCCGATGCCCAGGAAACCGGTGACTTCGGAGATCAATCCGTCGGCGCCGCCAAGCTCGGCCTTCAGCAGCGCCTCGAGCTCGGGCGGGATGCCATTCTCAAGCTCGAGCCGGATCACGCGCCCCCGACGCCGCCGCATGATCGCAGTCCGGAAATAGCGGACGAGGTCTTCGGCCTCCTCCTCGATCTCGAGATCGCTGTCGCGGATGATGCGGAACGCGCCCGATCCGCGCACCGCATAGCCCTGGAACAGGATATGCGAATAGCGCCGGACGACATCCTCGATCGCGATATAGTCGGCGACGTCACCCGGCAGGCGCACGAAGCGCGGCAATGTCGCGGGCAGCATCACCAGCTCACGCACGCCCTCGCCATCGCGCTCGCGCTGCAAGTCGAAGATCAGCCCGAGCCCCTGGTTGGGAATGAAAGGAAACGGATGCGCCGGGTCGAGTGCCTGCGGAGTGAGTATCGGAAAGATCTGCTCACGGAAGTGCGCGGCAAGCCAATCGGTCTGCGTGTCGGGCACATCATCGGCGGGAAGCACGCGGATGCCCGCAACGGCAAGTTCCTGCGACAGCGTCGCCCAGATCGCATCCTGGTCGTCGGTCAGCAGATCGGCATCGGCCGCGATCGCGGTCAATTGCTGCGCCACGGTCATGCCATCGACCGACATCTCGTCGACGCCCTGCAGCTGCTGCCCCTTCAGCCCCGCAACGCGAACCATGAAGAATTCATCGAGGTTATTGCCCGAGATCGAGAGGAACCGCAGCCGTTCGAGCAAAGGGTGCGCGCGGTTGCGTGATTCGTCGAGCACGCGCCGGTTGAACGCCAGCCAGCTGAGTTCGCGATTAAAGTAACGGCGGGTGTCGGTCTCGGCCATCGTGATCGTCCTAACCCGCCTGCCCGCCCGCGTCGATTGCCGCATCGCCCAATCCCGTGCTGGCGAGTGGGCTCAGCACTGCGCGCGCAAGCGGTATGGTTACAGGGCCGCCGCGGGCGAGCGACGCAGCATCGAGTGCATCGGCGAGCGCGATGACGGCGTGATGACTGCGTTGCGCGCGCGGAATCAGATAGGCGCGCACGTCGAGCGCCAGCGGAAGACCACGCCGTTCGAGCAGCCGCGCCAGCAGCCGCCCGATCAGGTCATCGTCGGGCGGCCCGATCGTCGCGACGGGCGTGGCCGCCAGCCGCGACTTCAGGTCGGGCAAGGTCAGGACCCAAGTCGGCGGCGCGACCTCAGCAATCATCAGCAGCGGCTTGCGGCTCGATTGCGCGTCATTCCAGGCCGTGAACAATGCGCGTTCGTCGGCGCGGTCGGCATCGTCGATCATCGTGCCGCCGGTGGCCGCGACGAAGCGCCGCGCCAGCGTGCTACGCCCCGATTTGCGCGGGCCGACGAGCAGGCTGGCGGCAACGGGCCAAAGCGCGGGCCGATCCAGGTGGCGGACGGCGGCGGCGTTCGACGGGGTGACGATGAAATCGGCATCGCGCGTGTCCGCCGGCCATTCGAACGGCAGCGGCGCCTGCGTCATCGGCGGATGCGCAACCCCTCGCCCGCCTCACTCGCGCGCAGTCCGCGCGCCTCCAGCGCGAGCTTGAGCGTCGGCAGGTCACCTGCGAAAGTCACGTTCATGACCGACGTTCCACCGAGCGCGAGGCTGGTCGTCGCCACGCTGCGGACACCGGGGACGCCGCGCACGCTCGCTTCGATCCCGCTGACCGAACCGACGTCGGGCGTGTCGAACTGCACGACATAAGTCGCCACCGTCGCAGGCGCGGGTTCAGGCGAGGTCGTCGCTGTCGAGCTATTGCCGGCCTGGGTTTCGACCGGCATCGCGTCGCTCATGTTGGCCAGAGCATCGGTGACGACTGGCGGCGGCGGGAAGAGAGATGGGTCGGGACGCAACATGCCCATCGACAGCGCGTCGCTGTAGATGCGGTCGATCCGCCGCACACCCTCGTCGAGCATCGCCGCGATCTTGTCGCTCGATTCGACGCGCAGGACGAAGCCCGAGATCACCGTATTGTCGGGACCAAAGCGCGCAACGAAATGGGCAGTAACCGGTCCGCCGGGAAAACTGCGTTCGATCCGCACTTGCGGGTTCAGCACATCGGCCGCGCCATATTGGTCGAGCAGCATTCGCCACCAGCTACGCCCCGGTCGCTGGGTCTGGCCATAGTTCAGCAGCAGCGGGTCGGAGCCGCTGCCGCTGGGCCGTACATAATCGACCGAGCTGTTGCCCGCACGGAAGCGCGCCCATGCCTTTTGCCACTCGCTGCGTTGTTCGAACGTCGTTGCGGTGCCGCCCGACCATTCGACGGGTAGCATCAGCATGGGGGCCGATCGCGTGATGACGCCCGAAACGCCGAGGATTTGCCCGGCGCGCGCTCGGTCGAACAGCACGCCAAGCGTCGCGACGTAGCGCGTTGGCCCGATCTGTTCTTGCTCGACGATGATGCCCGCCACGATCGCGTCGAGCGCATCGTCGCCGAGCGCGGGCGCGGGCGCGCCGCCCTGTCCGCCGTGCATCTTGGCCCACAGCATCGCCCAGCCCTTGCGCTGCGCGATGCGCCAGCCACCCAGCCGCGCGGCTTGCGCATCGCCCGCGCGCACGTCGATCGCCACCCCCGAAACCTCGAAACTGCCCGACGAATCGAGCGGGGGAACACCGCGCTCACCGCTTTCGATCTGCGCGACGACGGCCGCGGCGAGACCCAGAGCGCCCAAGGTGGCGAGAAAAGGCGCGATCCAGCGTTTCACGGGGCGCACCTTTGGCGAATGCCCGTTGGAATTCCAAGCATGGTTTCGCTAGGCCGCTGACGATGGCGGGATATACATATGAACAAGCGGGCGTCTCGATCGCTGCGGGCAACGCGCTCGTTCGCGCGATCGCCCCGCTGGCAAGGGCAACGCGCCGCAGTGGTGCCGATGCCGAGATCGGCGGATTCGGCGGGTTCTTCGACCTGAAGGCGGCAGGCTTCGTCGATCCGCTGCTCGTCGCCGCGAACGACGGCGTCGGTACCAAGCTCAAGCTGGCGATCGAGCACGACCGCCACGACGGTGTCGGCATCGACCTGGTGGCCATGTGTGCGAACGACCTGATCGTACAGGGAGCCGAGCCGCTGTTCTTCCTCGATTATTACGCGAGCGCCAAGCTCGACGAGGGCGTTGCCACGCGTGTCGTCGCGAGCATCGCCGAAGGGTGCAAACTGGCGGGCTGCGCGTTGATCGGCGGCGAGACCGCCGAGATGCCGGGAATGTACGCGCCGGGCGATTACGACTTGGCCGGCTTTTGCGTTGGCGCTGTCGAGCGCGACCGCGTCGTGACGGGCTCGAGCGTAACGCCCGGCGACGTCATTCTCGGCCTAGCATCGTCGGGGGTGCATTCGAACGGCTTCTCGCTCGTTCGGCGGCTCGCCGTCGACCGGGGTTGGAAGCTCAATCGACCCGCGCCTTTCGATCTCGACACGCTGCTGATCGACGCATTGATGATGCCGACGCGCATCTACGTGCAGGCGCTGCTGCCGCTCGTGCGCACGGGCCGCGTAAAGGCGCTGGCGCACATCACCGGCGGCGGGCTGCTCGAGAACTTGCCGCGCTGCCTGCCGCCTGAAACGCATGCCGAAATTGATGCCGATGCGTGGCCGCAGTCACGGCTGATGGCGTTCCTTCAAGCACAAGGCGCGATCGAGCCCGAGGAGATGGCGCGCACTTTCAACTGCGGAATAGGCATGGCGGTGGTGGTCGCGCAAGCCGAAGCCGACGCCATCACCGCAGCACTCACGGTAGCGGGCGAAGACGTCTATCGCATCGGCACGATCGGCGAAGGCACGCGCGGCTGCACGGTGCACGGCAGCGCCGAGACGTGGAGCGCGCGCGGCGACTGGCGTGCAACGCATGCCGGCTAGGGCACGCCTCGCCGTGCTCATCTCGGGCACCGGCACCAACATGGCCGCGCTGATTTATGCCGCCAAGCATGCCGACTGCCCGTTCGAACTGGTCCTCGTGGCCTCGAACAATCCTGATGCGCCCGGCCTCGTTCTGGCGGCGGCGGAAGGCCTCACGACTTTTGCGCTGTCTCACAAAGGGTTGACGCGCGCCGATCATGATGCGGCGATGCACGCGGCGATCGTCGCAGCGCGGGCGGACTATGTCGCGCTTGCGGGCTACATGCGTGTGCTCACACCCGGCTTCGTGGCGAAGTGGGATGAGCGGATGCTCAACATTCACCCCTCGCTGCTGCCGCGCTACAAAGGGTTGCAAACGCACGGACGCGCGATCGCGGCGGGCGATACCCACGCCGGGTGCAGCGTGCATCTGGTGACCGCCGAGCTCGACGATGGCCCCGTGCTCGGCACGACCGAGGTCGCGATCCTGCCCGAGGACTCGGCCGAGACGCTCGCCGCGCGCGTCCTGATCGCCGAACACCAGCTCTTCCCGCGCGTCCTTGCCGACTATGTCATGCGTGAGAGCGACCCCGCAGCGATCGTCGCGCGCGTCGGCACGCTGGCGATGACGTTGCCCGAGGTCGACGCGCGGCCGTCGCACGGCAGCCCCGGCTGGCGCGTGGGCGGCGAGAAGTCGGGCAAGTTCTTCGCTTATGTCAGCATCCGTCACCACGGCGAGGATGCGATCGCGCTCCTCG
>JAYTAR010000301.1:0-9023 GCA_043737455.1 Sphingomonadales bacterium
ATCGCTCCGATGGCGCCCCGCAACCGGTCTACCCAGCGTGCGTCGAACACGCCCTCGACATGCGTGCACCCCTCGGCGGCATATTGCTCGATGTGTTCAGGCCGCACCATCAAGCGTCCTTTGAGAACACGTTCGGACTGCGCAGCGCCGGGAAGGTCGCATCGGCGGGGTGGTAGGACCAGCGCAAGGTGTTGGGAATGTTGGTATAATGCACACCGATGTTGATCGCCCACAGCACGAACAGCGCGTACATCGTGAAGAGCGTGAGCGGCAGTCCCGCATCGTCGACGATCCCGATCCCGATCCATGACTGGAACAGCCGCCAGGGCAAATAGAGGCACGGCACCAGCACCCACACCGGCGATCCCCAACGCTTCCACACGAACAGCTCGGTCGCGACCTGCGCGACGAACATCGCGAGATAGGGCAGCAATGCCAGGCGCGTCGGGGCGGACCATTCGATGACGAGCGCGGCGAGCGGCAGCAGCAGTCCGACCACCCAGATTACGATCAGCCATGCCTTGAAGACCCGGCCAACCGGACCCGGCCCGGGGAAGCGCGGTCCCGGCTCGCTGCGCCACTGTGCCCACGCCAGCACTGCGCACGCAAATGCGAAGAAGCCGATGTTGGAGGCTAGGATCGCGGTGGGTGACATGGTGCCTGCGTGCGGCAGTCGCGCGGGGCGCGCGAAGCGGCGCTTGCGATTGTTCGACAGGCGGGGAGGGGTGCGCAAGTTTGGACACGAACTCGCATTCGCGGCGATGACGAATGGCGATGCGCCGCAGCTACGTCGATACGCACTACGGACAGGTTCATGTCCGCTCGCTCGGCGAAGGGCCGCGCACGCTGATGCTCGTTCACTGGACGCCTTTGTCGGGCCGGATGTTCGAGACCATCGCGCCGCTTTTCATCGCGGCGGGCTTTCGCGTGATCGCGCCCGACCTGCTCGGCTATGGACGCAGCGAAGCGCGACCAGCCGACTGGTCGATGGCGGGGTGGGCGCAGAATTTGCGCGAGGTGATCGACGCGCTCGGCATTGCCGAGGTGGCAATACTCGGGGGCCATAATGGCGCCAGCATCGCGACCGAACTCGCGATCGCCGAACCCGGTCGCGTGACCGCCGTTATCCTCGACGGTTGCCCGATCATGACCGACGAACTGCGTGCGGCCTTTCGCGCGCTGACGCAGTGGAAGCCGCCGGCCGCGCCGCAGGAAGTTTTCGACCGCACTGTCGGGCTGCTCGCCGAATACATCCCCGGTTTCGAGCCGGCGGGCGCTGGCCTCGACCTGTTGTGGCCGACGATGATCGATTACCTCGAGACGCGTTTCGTGCCGTCGGCGCCGATCGCGGGGCATTACGACATTGCCGAGCGCTTGCCGCTGGTTACGCAGCGTGCGCTGCTGCTGGGCGCCGAGCAGGACTCGCTCGGCGGCAGCTTCGACGCGGCGGCGGCGTTGCTCGGGCCTGAGATCCACCACAAGTTCGCCGGACAGCATCCGCTCCACTTTCCCGATCGCCACGCCGAGTATGTGGACGTGGTGGCGCGGTTCTTGTCGTGCCGGATTCCGCAGTGACCGTGCGCGGCTATCTCGATGGGCGCTGGGGACAGGTGCATCTGCGCCGCGCAGGGCAGGGCGGGCGGCCGCTGCTGCTGCTCCATCAGTCGCCGCTGTCGAGCGCGCAGTTCGCGCCCGCGCTGCCGCTGCTCGCCGACGCGGGGTTTGATTGCGTCGCGGTCGACACGCCAGGCTATGGCCAGTCGACCGCGCCGCCCGCGCCGGTCGGCATCGCTGACTATGCCGATGCGGTTGGCGACATATTGGCAGCGCTCGGCTGGGAGCGTGCCGCGCTGCTTGGCCATCATACCGGCGCAATGATCGCCGCACGCTTCGCTGCGACCCGCCCCGCCCACGTCGACCGGCTGGTCCTCAACGGCGTGCCGCTGCTGTCGGATGAGGAACGCGCATTCTTCGAGGGCTTCGACTTCGGGCCGCTGGCGCTTGCCGCCGACGGCGCGCACCTGACCGCGGCGTGGGCGCAACGCGTCGCGGCGACGCCGGGGTGGACCGACCTTGCCGCCATGCACCGCCACTGCGTCGAAATGCTCGCCAACCCGGAGTGCTATTGGTGGGCGTTCAAGGCCGCATTCGCGCACGACATGACACAAGATTTGGCCGCGATCACTTGCCCGACGCTGATCTTCTCGAACACCGGCGAGGACCTTTACGAGGCATCACGGCGTGCGCATGCGCTGCGGCCCAACTTTGGTTTCGCGGCGCTCGAGGGAGGCACGCACGACATCGTCGACGAACAGCCCGAGGCGTGGGCGGCGGTTGTATCGTCTTTCCTTCTGCCCTCTCCCTAAAGGGGAGAGGGACAGGCGCGCAGCGCCAGGGTGAGGGCATTTCTGCCACACACAAGCCCTCTCCCTGCGTGCTACGCACGCTGTCCCTCTCCCCTTAGGGAGAGGGATAATTACAGCCCAAGCGCGCCGGGGTTGAGGATGCCGTGTGGATCGAGCTCGGCCTTGATTGCGCGCAGCAGTGCGACCGACGCGGCGTTGCGGCCGGGCAGATAGGGATAGGTCTTGCCGATCTGGAGGTGCGCCGCACCGTGCGCCGCCATCAGCTCGATCACGTCGTGCTTGAGTCGCGCGACGAACGCCGCCGCCGCCGGTGCCGGGGCATGTGTCGCGAGCGTCGCGAGGTGCTCGGCAGGCGCCATGCGGTCGTGGACAATGTCGCGCGCGTCGGGCCAATAGAATGTCGGTTCGTAGACGAACGCGCTGCCACCGACCGCCATGAACATCGCGCCATTATATATGCCATGCGCGTCCATCTTGGCGCGGTGCATGTCCCAGAACGCCTCGAGCGCTTCGTGAAAACCGAGCACCGCGTCGTGCGCGAACAGGCCGTGCATCGGTACCCAGCGCTCGCCCTTGGGGCCCAGGATGTTCGTGAACGGCGCGAACGGCATCGATCGCACGATCGTGGGCACGGTGTTGGCGATCTCGGTTCCGTGCGCGCGCGCGATGCGGCGGATGACGGCGGCCTTGGCATCGGCGCTCGCCTGATCGACGCCGTCGCAGAGGTAGTGCACCGCATAATCGGCGGCCTTCAGCGCGCGGTCACCCGCCACTGCCATCTTTGCGAGGCTCTTCACACCCGCCGTCAATGACCCCGCCGATCGCATCACATTCATCGCGATGTCGGCCTTTGCCGAGACGCTGTCGTTGCGGCCGATCTGTCCCTGCTGCAGCGTTGCATCGAGCCCGAAATTCTCGTCGTCGGCGCCCTCGGTGGCGACCGCCGCCATCGCGGCATGCATCGCGGCGAAGCTCGTGAAGCTGAACGACAGTGCCGCGAACGCCTCGTGCCGACGCACTGTCTTCAGCGTGATGCGTGCCTTCACGCCGAGCGCGCCGCAGTCGCCGTTGAAGAGACCAGTTAGATCGGGGCCGAAGTGACGGAAGAACGGCACGGCTTCCTTCGCGTTGCTGCTCGCGCTGCCGCCGCTGCCGGTGCGCAGCAGCTCGCCGGTGCCGGTCACGATATCGAGGCTGACGACGCTCTCGGCCGAGACACCGGGGCCGTGACTGATCGAGTTTTGCGAGATCGACCCGCCGACGGTGGCGTGCAGTCCCGAGAACGACCCCCAGAACGGCGTACGCAACCCTCGCGCCTTCAGCGCTTCGTGCAGCGCCGCCCAAGTCACGCCCGCCTCGACCGTCACGATGTTGTTCGTCTCGTCGATCGCGATCGCGGTCAGCCGATCGGTGCCGATCGTGATGCCGCCGGCGCGTGTGTGCGTGTAGCCATCGGTATAGCTCGCGCCGCCACCACGCACTGTCAGCGGGACCTCGTGTTGCGCGGCGATACGGACGATCGCCTGCAGCGCGTCGACGCTGCCCGGCAGCACGACGGCATCGGGAACCTCGCCCGCGCTGAAAATGTCGCTGCCATAGAAGCGTCGGTCGTCATGGCCGGTCAGGACGTTGGCATCGCCGACGATTGCGGCGAGCGCGTCGGCGATGCTGCTGCGGACGATCGACGGAGCGTTCATGCGATATGTCCTTGTGCCTGGGCAAAATACCAGTCGACGATCTCTTCGCGCCGCGGCCACCAGACGTGCGGCAGCGACTTGGCGTGCGTGATGAACTCGCGCAGGGCCCGCACGCGGTGTGCGCGGCCCGAGACATGCGGGTGCAGCCCGACGTTCATGATCCGCGCAGTGTGTTCGCCCTCGGCATGAAGCACGTCGAGCTCCTCAATCAGAATGTCGCGGAATTGATCGGTCGTATAGTTGCGCCGGGTCAGCAGCGTGAAGTCATTGATTTCATTGGAATAAGGGAGCGAAAGGAAAGGCTGTCCGCCCGCGACCTGCAGGGGGTATGGCTGATCGTCGTTCATCAGGTCGCAGATGAAGTCGAGGCCCGCTTCGGCCAAAATATCGGCGGTCTGCGGTGTGCTGCGCAACGACGATGACAGCCAGCCGCGCGCGGGCTTGCCGACGTGCCGCTGATAGGCATCGAGCGTGCGCAGGATGACGTCGCGTTCCTTGGCCGGATCGCGCGCGAAATCGGTCAGCAGCTCGCCCTGCTCCCAATTATGTGCGAGCAACTCCCAGCCGCGCTCGAGGACGGCGTCGGTCATCGCGCCGCGCCGTTCGAACGTGACCGCGTTGGTCGTGCAGCTGGCAGCCACGCCCAGCTCGTCGAACAAATCCAAGAGCCGCCAGATGCCGATGCGCTGCCCGTATTCGCGCCATGTATAGTTGGGGAAGTCGGCGACATTGCCCGGCAGGCCATCGGGCAGGATCGCGGGGCCGCCGGCGTAATAGGGCTTGTCGGTGTCCTTGGTCAGGTCCCACGTCTCGAGATTGAACGTCAGAATTAGCGCGACGTGTGTCCCCTTCGGCCATCGCAGCGGGGCCCGGTGCGGCAACGGAACATAAGGATAATCCATCGCCTCAATAATCCTGCAGCAGCGAGCCATAGCCCGCGATCTTGTCGTCGATGCCGTTTTGACGCAGCGCGTACCAATAAGTCGCGGTGTTGATGGCGACGACGGGCTTGGCGAGCGCGAGCTCGAGCGCGGCGGCCACGCGCCCGAATGCCAGATTGGTGCCGCATTGCACGATCGCCTCGACCGATGCGTCGTTGACGCGTTCGACCGCGCGAACGAGGTCGGCCGGCTGTTCGTGGGCGATCAGCGTGGGCGAGGCGCACTTCAGTCCCTCGATCGCGACGACCTCATAGCCCGTTTCCTCGAAGAATTTGCGCACCTGGTTGTCGCCGACCGGCATGTACGGGGTGATGATGCCGATGCGCTTGATATCGCCATAGCATTTGATCGCGGCATCGCAGGCGTGGCTGCCCATCGCGACCGACTTGCCGGTGCGCGCCTGCAGATCGTTCAGCATCTTGTCGGCGCCTTCCGCCCCGTCCCAGAAGGTTTCGGCCGACATGCCCATGATGACGTAATCGGGCGACATGCTCATGATGTCGTCGACTGCCGCCAGCGTCGCGACGCGGATCGTGTTCAGCATCACCATGAAGCTGTCGTCGTCAGTAACTTTGGTGTCGGGGATGCTGATCCGCGAGATGTGATTGGTGACGCCGCGCGGACGCATTTCGTCATATTCGGGCTGCACCGACGTGTTCGTCGACGGCACGATCACGCCGAACTTGCGTCGCCAGCCCAGTGAATCGGTCATTCGTCGCGCTCCTGCCGTGAGTGCAAGCCGAATATGGGACGCGCGCACGGCCGTGGCAAAGTGCGCCCATCGTGACCGCATGGCGGATAAAGCCCCCGATCGCCCCATGACCGACGCAGGGTCACGATAAGCGACTGGCCACTGAAAGGACGCCGATGCCCGCTTTCATCATCGCGACGGTCGACATCACCGATGCCGAACGCTTCGGCCACTATGCCCGCGCAATCGACGGCCTCGCCGAGGTGCACGGCGGGCGCTATGTCGCACGCGGTCCGGTAACCGAAACGCTCGAGGGGCGCGATACCGTTGGCCAGCGCGTCGTCGTGCTCGAGTTTCCCGACGCCGCCGCCGCTCGCGCTTTTTACGCGAGCGAGACCTACCAAGCCGCGAAAAAGCTGCGTGAGGGGGCGGCGATGCTCGACATGCGGCTGGTCGGCGCGTGAGTGTGGCCATGAGCGATGTCGATGTCGTGATCGCGGGAGCGGGACCGGTTGGCACCGTTGCCGCTTATGCGCTCGCCAAGGCGGGACTGAGCGTAATGATCGCCGAGGCGGGCGCGACCTGCGCCGAGGACCTACGCGCATCGACGTTCCACCCACCGACGCTCGAGATGCTCGACGACATGGGCATTTACGACGAACTTGCGCCGCAGGGGCTGGTCGCGCCGGTCTACCAATACCGGGTGCGCTCGACCGGCGATGTCCTCGCGTTCGATCTGTCCGAACTCGCCGATATCACGCGCTTTCCGTTCAGGCTGCAGGCCGAGCAGTACAAATTATCGCGGTTGCTGGTCGACCGCATGTCGGGAATGAAGTGCGCGGAGGTGCGCTTCCAGAACCGCGTCGTTCATTTCGACCAAGACGAGGACGGCGTGACCGTTGCGCTCGAGACGCCGACCGATATCGCGCGCGTCCGTGCCAAGTTCCTGATCGCGGCCGATGGCGCAAACTCGATCGTGCGCAAATGGCTCGACGTGAAGTTCGACGGCTTCACCTATCCCGAGAAATTCCTATGCCTGTCGACCGCCTATCCGATCGAGCGGCATTTCGACGATCTCGCGCACGTCAATTACGTCGCCGACGATCATGAGTGGCTGGTGCTGCTGCGCGTGCCTTCGCTGTGGCGCGTCCTGCTTCCCGCGCCCGAGACTGACAGCGATGCGACGCTGAAGTCCGACGCGATGAAGGAAAAGGTGTTCACGGGGCTGGTCGGCGATCCGACAATCGCGACAGCGCATCGCACGATCTACCGCGTGCATCAGCGCGTCGCCGAACGCTACGATCATGGCCGCGTGTTGCTGGCAGGCGACGCCGCGCATCTCAACAATCCGCTCGGTGGCCTCGGCATGAACAGCGGCATCCACGACGCCGTCAACCTGACCGAGCGGCTGGTGCGGATCGTTCTCGACCGTGCCGATAGCGCGAACGAATTGGCGCAGTATGACCGCCAGCGGCGCACCGTGATGCATAATTTCGTGCAGGCCCAGACCGTAGCCAACAAGCGCATGCTTGAGCAGGGCGGGACCGAGGCGCGCAACGCGCATTATCAGCAGATGCGCGCCATCAATCAGGATCCCGATGCACGGCGCGACTATCTGATGCGCCAGGCGATGTTCATCAGCATCGCCGACGCCGCGGCGATCCAATAGATGGAGTTGCCGAGCGCACCGTCGGCTGCGGTGCTCGAGTTTTGCGCGCGCGACCATGGACTGTTGATCGACGGCGCCTGGGTCGAGGGGCGCGGGCGCGCGATCGACGTCGAGAACCCGTCGACCGAGCAGCTGCTGGCGACGGTGCGCGCGGGATCGTCGGAGGATGTCGATCGCGCGGTCGGGGCCGCACGTGCCGCTTTGGTAGGCGAATGGGGCCGCATATCGCCGGCCGAGCGCGGCAAGTGTCTCTTTCGGCTCGCCGACCTAATGGAGGGCGCGGCGCTCGAGCTGGCACAGCTGGCCGTATTGGAAAACGGCATGCCGCTGTGGATGGCGCTGTTGGAAACGCGCGAATTCTGTCCCGATTTGATACGCTATTACGCAGGTTGGACGACGAAGATCACCGGTGAGACGCTGCCTGCGGTGCCGCTGCGTGGCGAGGCGAACGAATGGTTCGTGCATACCCGCCGCGAGCCCGTCGGCGTCGTCGGCGCGATCATCCCGTGGAACGCGCCCGCGTCGATGATCACGCTGAAGGTCGCGCCCGCGCTGGCGGCGGGGTGTACGATGGTGCTGAAACCCGCCGACCTGACGCCGCTACTGGCAACGCGGTTCGCGCAGCTGATCGGTGCGGCGGGCATTCCCGCAGGCGTGTTCAACCTGGTTCATGGGCATGGCGAGGACATCGGCGACGCGATCGTCCGCCACGCCGGCACCGACAAGATCGCGTTCACCGGGTCGACCGCGGTCGGGAAAGCGATCGTGCGCGCCGCCGCCGACGATCTGAAGCGCGTCAGCCTCGAGCTCGGCGGCAAGTCGCCGTTCATCGTGTGCGCCGATGCCGATCTCGACCAGGCCGCACCCGCCGCCGCAGCCGCGTGCTTCTTCCTGTCGGGACAGAATTGCATGGCGGGTACGCGGGTGTTCGTGGAAAAGTCGATCGCCGACGACTTCGAGGAACGTTTGGTCGCGGCGGCGGCGATGTTCACCGTCGACGACGGCTTCGTGCCCGGCGCGATGATCGGCCCGCTGATCTCGGCCCGCCAGCACGCACGCGTCACCGCGTTCGTCGAGGAGACGAAAGCGGCAGGCGCACGGCTGTTATGCGGCGGCGGCAGTCCGTCACGCAGCGGGCATTTCATCGCACCGACAATCTTTGCCGACGTCACGCCTGGAATGCGGATCGCGCGCGAGGAGGTGTTCGGACCGGTGCTCGCGGTCCAGCGCTTCGACGACGACGACGACCTGATCGCGCGCGTCAACGCGACCGATTATGGCCTGTCGGGATCGGTCTGGTCAAACCATCTGTCGCGCGCGCTACGGTTGGCAGGTCGCGTCGATTCAGGGCAAGTCGGCATCAACGCGCATGCCGCGGTCAGCCCCGAAACGCCGTTTGGCGGCAACAAGCAATCGGGCTGGGGGCGCGAGTTCGGGCGCGAAGGTCTCGACGCTTACCTCAAGACCAAAGCGATCAGCATCAACCTCGGGGCTCGCTAGGCCGGGCGATGAGGCAAAAGCTCTATACCCAGCATTGTGCGCGGTGCGAACTGTCCATCACGCCTCGCTGTAGCTTAACGCAAAGTCGGGAAGCTTCGTAAGATCGTCTTTGACGATGCGATCATAGATCTTGTTCTGATGCATAAAATTCGGATGCTC
>JAYTAR010000302.1:0-3659 GCA_043737455.1 Sphingomonadales bacterium
CCGCCGGGTCGGAAATAGGCCGCATGCATGCGCGCGCCCGACGCGCGCTCGTAAAACCCCATCAAATCCTCGCGCAGCTCGAACAGCCACAGGTTCGGCGTCATTGCGCCGACGTCCATGACGTGACTGCCCAGATTGAGCGTATGGTTCATGATCCGCGTCAGTTCGGCGAAGAATACGCGAAGATATTGCGCGCGGATCGGCACCTCGAGGTCGAGCAATTTCTCGATCGCGAGCACATAGGTGTGCTCCATGCACATCGGCGAGCAATAATCGAGCCGGTCGAAATACGGCAGCGCCTGCAAATACGTCTTGTGCTCGATCAGTTTCTCGGTGCCGCGGTGAAGCAACCCGATGTGCGGGTCGCAGCGCTCGACGATCTCGCCATCGAGCTCCATCACGAGCCGCAACACACCGTGCGCGGCGGGATGCTGTGGGCCGAAGTTGATCGTGTAATTGTCGATCACGACATCGCCCGGCGTCGGGTCGGCGGCGTCGGTTTCGTGGGAAAGAGCTTGCACTTTATCCATCATTCTTCCCCGAGCGGAGCGAGGGGCTGTGTCGAGCGAAGCGAGACGTGCCGGTTGAGCGGAGCGATCTCGCTGCGCTCGATGTAGCCCCTCGCTCCGCTCGGGGAGAGCAGTAGGTTGCTCATCACTTGTTCGCACTCGTTACCGACGCCGCCGTCGCGCCCTTGTCGGCGCCGGTGTCGCTGGGCTTCTCGGTCACCTTGGGTTCGTTGACCGGGGTCGCGGCCGGCGTGGCGTTCGCGTTCGCCTTCACGATCGTGTCCGCCGTCAGCGGCGTGAAAGCGCCCTTGGCCTCGGGAAGTGCAGCCTTTTCATCGCCGGGCAACGCATATTGCGCGCCTTCCCACGGCGACAGGAAATCGAACGTCCGCATGTCCTGCGCCAGCTTGACGGGTTCGTAGACGACGCGCTTGGCTTCTTCGGACCAGCGCAGCTCGACATGGCCGGTCAGCGGAAAATCCTTGCGGAACGGATGGCCGCGAAAGCCATAGTCGGTCAGGATGCGCCGCAGATCGTCGTTGCCGCTGAACAGCACGCCGTACATGTCGAACACTTCACGCTCGAGCCAGCCCGCGACCGGCCACAGCCCGGTGACGCTGGGAACCGGCGCGACTTCGTCGGTCGACAGCTTGACGCGGATACGGTGGTTCCTGGTGATCGACAGCAAGTGATACACGACTTCGAAGCGCTCGGGCCGTTCGGGATAATCGACGCCTGCGATCTCGACGAGCTGCTGATACGCGAACTCGTCGCGAAGCGTGCGCAGCACGTCGACGATGGCGTCGCGCGCGACGGTCAGCGTCACCTCGCCAACCAGGTCGACCGCGCGCAGCAGCGCCGCGCCAAGAACGGGCGTGACCGCGTCGATGACGCCGTCGTTGGTGGCGTAGCGGGGTGCGGCGCTAAGCATAAATCCTCCCCGGCACGGGGAGGTGGCACGCAAAGCGTGACGGAGGGGCGTCACAACGAGGGATGCGCTCGCGTGGAGACGCCCCGCCGTCAGCCTGCGGCTGCCACCTCCCCGTGTCGGGGAGGACTTGAAGGCTCCCCATCACCGCTCGATCGTCCCGCTGCGCCGGATCTTCCGCTGGAGCTGCATGATCCCATACAGCAAAGCCTCGGCAGTCGGCGGGCAGCCGGGCACGTAGATGTCGACCGGCACGATGCGGTCGCAGCCGCGCACGACGCTGTAGCTATAGTGATAATAGCCGCCGCCGTTCGCGCAGCTGCCCATCGAGATCACGTACTTCGGGTCGGACATCTGGTCGTAGACGCGGCGCAGTGCCGGGGCCATCTTGTTGCAAAGCGTGCCCGCAACGATCATCACGTCGGACTGGCGCGGGCTCGCGCGCGGCGCGACGCCGAAGCGCTCGAGGTCGTAACGCGGCATATTGACGTGGATCATCTCGACCGCGCAGCACGCGAGGCCAAATGTCATCCACCACAAAGAACCCGTCCGCGCCCAATGAAACAAATCCTCGGTCGAGGCGACCAGGAAACCCTTGTTCGATAATTCGTCGTTCAGCCCCTCGAAATAGGCGGTCTCGGGCGCGCGAAACTCGGTCTCCTTAAGGAGCGGGTTCTCGCGCGCGGTCAGTTCTACTCCCACTCCAACGCGCCCTTCTTCCATACGTAGATGTAGCCAAGCACGAGTTCGGCCAGGAAGACCATCATCGCGCCCCAGCCGACCCAGCCCGAATGCTGGAGGCTGACTGCCCATGGATATAGGAACGCTGCTTCCAGATCGAAGATGATGAACAGGATAGCGACGAGATAAAAGCGCACGTCGAATTGCGAGCGGCTATCCTCGAATGCGGGAAAGCCGCATTCATATTCACTCAATTTCTCGGGCGTCGGATTGTGCGCGCCGGTCAGCCGCGAAACCGCCATCGGCGCGAACACGAACACACAGCTGATCGCGAGAGCGATGGCGAGGAACAGCAGGATCGGCAGGTAACCCGCCGCGACCGAGGTCATGAACGCGACTCCCGACACGCCGACATTGGCGTGTCGCGCCAGCCCTTAGGACAGGCACAAAAGGGGGGCAAGCGTTGGTGCTGCGTGTGCGAAGCTGCGCCTAGAGTCCCGCCGCCGCTCGCTCGGCGCGCATCTGGTCGCGCTGTTCGACCAAATGCCATGGCATTTCCTCGAACACATCCTCGAACATCGTGTCGAACGGCTGGTGGAGCCCGTGGCCGAGGATGCCGTTCTTCTCGGCTTCCTTCTGTGCCGCCTTCACCAGCGTATCGAGCTCGGCGACCTGGGCGGCGTGGCGGTCCTCGTCCCATTCGTGCAGGCCGATCAGATGCCGCTTCAGCCGCGCGATCGGATCGCCCAGCGGCCACGCGCTCGCTTCGTCGACGCTGCGGTACTGGCCGGGGTCGTCCGAGGTCGAATGCCCCTCGGTACGGTAAGTAAAATGCTCGATCAGCGTGGGCCCCGCGTTCGTCCGCGCGCGCTCCGCCGCCCATGCCGTCGCCGCATAGACCGCCAGCGGATCGTTGCCGTCGATGCGCAGCGCGGCAATGCCATAGCCGACGCCCCTTGCAGCAAAGGTCGTCGCCTCGCCGCCCGCAAAGCCGACGAAGCTCGAGATTGCCCATTGGTTGTTGACGACGTTCAGGATCACCGGCGCGCGGTAGACGGTCGCGAACATGCACGCCGAATGGAAGTCGCCCTCGGCGGTCGAACCCTCACCGCACCACGTCGCCGCGATGCGCGTGTCGCCGCGCGCCGCCGACGCCATCGCCCAGCCGACCGCTTGTGGATATTGCGTCGCCAGATTGCCCGAGATCGAAAAGAACGCGCCCTCGCGGGTCGAATACATGATCGGCAGCTGGCGCCCCTTCAACCGGTCGGCGCGGTTCGAGTAGATCTGGTTCATCATGTCGACGAGCGACCAGTCGCGCGCGATCAGTATGCCCTGCTGGCGATAGCTGGGGAAGCACATGTCGTCACGCTGGAGTGCGAACGCGCCCGCGACCGCGACCGCTTCCTCCCCGGTCGACTTCATATAGAAGCTGGTCTTGCCCTGCCGCTGCGCGCGGAACATGCGCGCGTCGAACGCCCGCGTCAGGGCCATCGCGCGCAGCATCCGCCGCAACGTCTCGGCATCGAGCCGCGGGTTCC
>JAYTAR010000303.1:0-3658 GCA_043737455.1 Sphingomonadales bacterium
GCGGCAAGCGTACCGGTCCCGACCTCGCCATCCAGCATCTGCGCTGCCACACCGAACCCGCCGGGGCCGCCCCGCCGCGCCATCTCGCCGAGCGTTGCACCGCGCAATCCCCGCCCCGGCGCGAGCAGCGACAACGCCTCGAGAATGTTCGTCTTGCCCGCGCCATTGTCGCCGGTCAGCACGATGAACGCTGCCGCCGACGGGATCACGATATCGGCATAGGAGCGGAAGTCGGTAAGCGAGAGGCGAGTGACGGACACGTCATCGGCCTAGCGTGCAGGCTGCCGGGCGCAACCATTGCGCAGCCGACACGTTTCTTGGCGCGATGAATGTCAGAGGATCGTCCATGCGCCTTGTCTTGCTCGCTGCGCTGGTTGCCGCCCCTATCAGCGCCCAACAGACCAAACAGACCGACGGGCAAATCGTCGGTGACATCGCCGCAACGCCGTTAAGCGATACCAACATCCGCACGAAGAAGATTCCACCGATTTTGGACACTGCTGCTGCCAATCCCTATGCAGCCCCGGTCGCTATGAGTTGTGCTGGCATTACGACGCAGATTGCGTCGTTGACCGACGTGCTCGGCCCCGATTTTGACGCTGCTGCCGAACCGAGCAATGGAAAAGAAGGGCGCGTAGCCGCCGGGGTCGCGCGCGGCGTCGTTCAGGGCCTGATACCGTTTCGCGGTGTCATTCGCGAAGTTTCGGGTGCTGCCGGAGCGCAAAGGCGGTATGATGCCGCGGTCGATGCCGGGATCGCTCGCCGTGGATATTTGCGAGGCCTGGCACGTGCGCAGGGCTGTCGATGACGCAAATCCAAGCCGCCATGAAGACTTCGGCATCGATATCGCGGAGTAAAGCAATGACCAACCGAACGCTTATGATGGGTCTGATTTCGCCGCTGCTGCTGGTCGCTTGCTCAGCGAACGACCCCGCTGCCAAGGCCGCGCGTGACCTCGAATCCGCCGCTGACAACCGCGCCGACGCGATCCGCGCGGTCGCCGACGCCAATGCCGGTGACCTTGGCAACAAAGCGAATGCGATCCTCGCGAATGTCGTCGACGACAAAAGTTACGAGGGTCGGGTCGCCAAGACTCGCGCCGAAGCGCTCGAGGACGAGGCCGACCTGGTCAAGGAACAAGGCCGAGCGCGCGCCACGGCGGAGGAATCAGCAGCCAAAGCGCAAGGTGACGCGATCAGGGCGCGGTAGCGCCCTTTGTCACACGCGCATCGGCATCAGCACGTAAAGCGCCTCGGCGGTATCGTTCTCGCGGATCAGCGTCGGGGCGGCGGCATCGGCAAGGTGCACTTCGACCGTGTCGCCCTCGATTTGGGCAAGGATGTCGAGCAAGTAGCGCGCGTTGAAGCCGATCTCGAAACCGCTGGCGCTGTAGTCGCCCGGCACTTCCTCGGCCGCGGTACCGTTTTCGGGCGAAGTTACCGACAGCGTGATCCGGTCGCGGTCGAGCGCCATCTTCACCGCGCGCGTCTTTTCGCTGGCAATCGTCGCGACCCGGTCGACCCCTTGCATGAAACTTTTTGGATCGATCGTGAGTAATTTGTCGTTTCCGGTCGGAATGACGCGGCTATAATCGGGAAAAGTGCCGTCGATAAGCTTCGACGTCAGCACCGCATGCCCGAGCGTGAAGCGGATCTTCGACGCTGACAGGGAAATTTCGACCGACCCATCGACTTCGTCGAGCAGCTTGCGCAGCTCGGCAATGCATTTGCGCGGTATGATGACGTCGGGCATGCCCTGCGCACCCTCGGGCCGCGCCACGGTGACGCGCGCAAGCCGGTGGCCATCGGTCGCGGCCGCCTTCAGCACATCGTCGGCGACGTGCAAGAAAATGCCGTTCAGATAATAACGCGTCTCTTCGGTCGAGATCGCAAACCGCGTCTTGTCGATGATCGACCGCAGCGTGGCGGCGGGCAAGTCGAAGCGCGTGGGCAGCTCACCCTCGGCAATGACGGGGAAATCGTCGCGCGGCAGCGTGGGCAGGTTCGACTTGTAACGGCTGGCGACGATATACAGCCGCCCCTCGGCTGCCGACAGCGCGACCTGGCTGCCCTCGGGCAGCTTGCGGACGATCTCGAACAGGGTGTGCGCACTTACCGTGGTCGTGCCCGGCTGATCGATCGCCGCCTCGGCCTCGTCGACGATCTGCAAGTCGAGATCGGTCGCCATGAAACGGATGATGCCGGCGTCGGTCGCCTCGATCAGCACGTTCGACAGGATCGGTATGGTATTGCGCCGCTCGACCACCGACTGGACGTGACCGAGGCTCTTGAGCAATGCCGCACGTTCGATCGTCGCCTTCATCGCTGTCCCTTGCCCCGGCAGACCCTTGGTCGTTCGTCATGGCGGGGATTCGGGGTTGGAGCAAGCACTGGCGCGCCTGCGGGCCGCGACTTATACGCGGCGGCAAGGGAGCCTAAAGATGCCGCGTGCCGACAGTTTTGCCGCCAATCCGCACTGGTTGCCGCGAAATCCGCCGTCGGCGATCGAGCATGTACCGGGCGAGAATGGCTGGCCGGTCGTCGGTGCTACGCTGAAGCTGATCGCCGATCCGATCGGCTACGGTCGACGCATGTACGCGAAATACGGACCGGTTTACCGTCATCGCAGCTTTGGTGGACCCAACGTCACGCTGCTTGGCCCCGATGCCAATGAACTCGTGCTGTTCGACCGCGACAAGGTGTTTTCGTCCGAGCAGGGCTGGGGCCCGATGCTCAACCTGCTGTTCCCGCGCGGGCTGATGCTGATGGACTTCGAAAAGCACCGTGTGCATCGCCGGACATTGTCGGTCGCGTTCAAGCCCGAGGCGATGAGGCTCTACGCCGACGCGCTGAACGCTGGGATCGCCGCGCGCGTCGCCTTATGGTCGGGCACGTCGTTCGCCTTTTATCCCGCGATCAAGGAATTGACGCTCGAGCTTGCTGCCACCGCGTTCCTCGGCATTCCGTTCGGGCCCGAATCGGCGAAGATCAACCAGGCATTCGTCGACATGGTGCAGGCGTCGATCGCCGTCATCCGCGCGCCGCTGCCAGGGACTGCGATGGGCCGCGGGGTCGCGGGAAGAAGATATCTGATGGCCTATTTCGGTGCCGAAGTGCCCAAGCGTCGCCACGGCGATGGGGACGATATGTTTTCGCAGATCTGCCGGGCAACACATGAGGACGGCAGCCAGCTGAGCATCGACGAGATCGTCGATCACATGAACTTCCTGATGATGGCGGCGCACGACACGATCACATCGTCGGCGACATCGATGGCAATGTTGCTCGGACGCAATCCCGAATGGCAGGATCGGTTGCGCGAAGAGATGGTCGGCCTCGGCATCGACGGCGAGGCGCTGCCGTACGATCGACTCGGCGACCTGGTGTTGACCGATTACGCGTTTCGTGAATCGCTGCGCCTCTTGCCGCCGGTCCCGTCGCTACCGCGCCGTGCGATCAAGCCGTTTCACTTCAAGGGCTATGACTTTCCGGCAGGCACCTTCGTTGGTATCAGTCCGTATTTCGCGCACCACATGGCCGAACACTGGCCCGAACCCGAACGCTTCGACCCGCTGCGCTTCATGCCCGAGGCGACGCGCCTGCGGCACAAATATGCATGGGTGCCGTTCGGGGGCGGTGCGCACATGTGCCTGGGGCTG
>JAYTAR010000304.1:0-3644 GCA_043737455.1 Sphingomonadales bacterium
ATCACCGATTTCTGCTTCTCGTCGAGTTCGTAATCTTCCGGGTCGAGCGTCTTCACCACCACATCGACCAGCAGGTATAGCTCGGACTTGTCATCGGTAGGGCCCGAAATGATCAACGGCGTCCGCGCTTCGTCGACCAGAATCGAATCGACCTCGTCGACGATCGCAAAGTTGAACGCGCGCTGCACCATGTCGGCGCGCTCATACTTCATATTGTCGCGCAGATAGTCGAAGCCGAACTCGTTGTTGGTGCCATAGGTGATGTCGGCGGCATAAGCTTCGCGACGCTCGTGATCGGGAATGTTCGGCACGATCACGCCGACGCTCAGCCCCAGGAAGCGGTACACCTGCCCCATCCATTCGGCATCGCGCCGCGCAAGATAGTCATTGACGGTGACGACGTGGACGCCGGTGCCCGGCAGCGCATTCAGATAGGTGGCGAGCGTGGCGACGAGCGTCTTGCCCTCACCGGTCCGCATCTCCGCGATCTCGCCGCGGTGCAATACGATACCGCCGATCATCTGGACGTCATAGTGGCGCTGGCCGAGTACGCGCCGGGCCGCCTCGCGCACCGTCGCGAACGCCTCGGGCAACAGGTCGTCGAGTACCGTCCCGCCCGCGAGCCGATCGCGAAAGATGGTCGTCTGGCCCGCAAGCTCGGCGTCGCTCATCGCCGCGATCGTCGCCTCGAACCCGCCGATGCGAGTCACGATCGTCCCGAGCGATTTGACGTAACGGTCGTTCGACGACCCGAAAATGGCCTTGGCAATTCCGCCGAGCATAAAGAATTCCTGGATGAGATAGTGTTGTCGATCGGCATGGGCCCCGTGGCGGGGCGCGCACGCTACGCTAGACGCGCAGCGGAATCATGCGCGTGCTCGGCACGACGCGCGCCCAAACGATCACAAGCGCACGTTGCCGCGTCGGGCGCCAGGCGCGCGGGGCCGCAGCTAAAGCGACGCGGCTCGGCTGTAAGCGTGGCGGAGTAACTCGTTCGACGACACAGGCGGCACATGGCGCACGCGTTGCCGCCGCCGCCGACCCGATGGCGAGCGGTCCCATCAGCGTGGCCAGCAAGGCCGAAAGGAGCAGCAGGACGCGCATTATTATCACACTTAAGTCACGCCACCGCGCCCGTCCACCTCGCCACGTTTTTTTGGTTCATTGTTACCGAACGTCAATCATCATGCGCGTATTTGATCCCGGTGACCAACTCTCGACACTCCACTCCGCCCGCGCCCCCTCCCCCGCCAGGATGGCTGACCGTGCTGGGGCTCACCGACCCCAGTGGCGACGAATGGCCGCGCGTGCGCGGTGCGCAGCTCGACATCGTCAACAAGGCGCATTTCGTATCGTTGCTGAGCAATCTCGCGGTTATCGTGGCGATCGCCGTGACCATGTTCGGGTCGGTCGCGCCGCTCGTGCTTTACGGCTGGCTGATCGTCGCGGGAAGCATCGTCGCGATGACGTCGTTCAAGCGTTTCAGGAACGGCAGCCAGACCATCCAGACGGGAACGCGCAGCGAAGTGACGAGCGAGGCGGTTCGCGCCGCGCTCGTCGGCGGGTGCTGGGCGGTTGCGGTGGTGCTGTTTGTCCCGCACACCAACGCCGTACAGCTGCTACTGATCTGGGCGATCATGACGGCGATGATGGCGGGCGCCGCGTTCGTTCTTTCGGCGCTGCCGCTCGCCACCGCCAGCTATATCCTGCTGACCGGCGGGTCGCTGGCGTGGGCGCTGTGGCAGCAGGGGCATCCGGTGGTCGCGATCGTCGCGATCCTGTTTTCGGGGTGTATGCTCGGCGCTTCGGTCAATGCCGGGCGCACGTTCCTGACGCACGAGGCGGCGGGCGACGCGCTGGCCGAAAAAAACGAGGTCGTCAGCCTGCTCCTCCGCGAATTCGACGACGGCGGCGGCGACTGGATGTGGCAGACCGACGCGGGCAAGTGCCTGACCGCGGTCTCGACGCGCTTCGCTTATGCGCTCAGCGTCGACGCGTCCACACTCGAGGCCAAGCCGCTGCTCCAGGTCCTTGCCGGCGACGCGTGGGAATCGGGAAACTTTTCGGCAGGACTGCGCGACGTTGCCGAAAAGCTGAAACGGCGCGAGGCGTTCTCGGACATCATCCTCCCTGTCCAGATCGGGTCCGAAAAGCATTGGTGGGAATTGTCGGCGTCGCCACGCTATGACGAACGTGGCGGTTTCCTGGGATTCCGCGGCGTCGGCTCCGATGTCACCGCGCAGCGCAAGAGCGCCGACAAGATCAACCATATGGCGCGCTTCGACACGCTGACCGGGTTGCCGAACCGGTTGCAGGTGACCGAGGCGTTGGGCGCGGCGATGGCCGAGGCCGACCGGTGGCGCGGCCGCTGCGCGTTCATGATGATCGATCTCGATCGCTTCAAGGCGGTTAACGACACGCTCGGCCATCCGATGGGCGACCGGTTGCTGACGCGCGTCGCCGAACGCCTGCAGAGCCTGATGGTCGATCGCGACATGTGTGGTCGGCTAGGCGGCGACGAGTTCGCGGTCGTCGTGTTCGACGCCAATGATACCGCCAAGCTGACGCGGCTCGCGCGGTCGATCATCGACACCCTGTCCAAACCCTATGAGGTCGACCAGCACACGCTCTATATCGGCGCGTCGATCGGGACCGCGATCGGTCCGCGCGACGGGCGGTCGGTCGAGATGCTGATCCGTTCGGCCGACCTGGCGCTCTACCGGTCGAAGGACGACGGCGGCGGCGCGGTCAACGCCTATGAACCGCAGCTCCACGCGCATGCCGAGGAACGCCGCGTGCTCGAGATCGCGCTGCGCAGCGCGCTCGAGAAGAACGAATTCGCGATCCATTATCAGCCCGTCGTCAGCGCGGAAGGGGGGACCGTCGAGGGGTTCGAGGCGCTGCTGCGCTGGCACAATCCCGAGCTCGGCAACGTCAGCCCGGTGAAGTTCATACCGATCGCCGAGGAAGCGCGGCTGATCGGCCCGATCGGCGAATGGGTGCTGCGCTCGGCGTGTGAGGAGGCGATGAACTGGCCCGACACGGTGCGCGTCGCGGTGAACGTATCCGCCGAACAGCTGAGCGACGCCAATTTCGTCACCGCGGTCGTGTCCGCGCTTGCGCACAGCCGCCTGCCCGCGCGCCGCCTCGAGCTCGAAGTGACCGAGAGCATCTTCGTGCGCGAGCAATCGGGCGCGCTCGCGGTGCTCGAAAAGCTGCTGGAGCTCGGCATCAGGCTCGCGCTCGACGATTTCGGCACCGGCTATTCCTCGCTCGGCTATCTGTCGAAGACGCGCTTCTCGACGATCAAGATCGACCGCCAGTTCGTGACGGGCGCGGCGCGGGGCGTGCCCGAATCGCTCGCGATCATCCGCGCGGTCGTGGCGATGGCCGACAGCCTGGGCATGTCGACCACCGCCGAAGGGGTCGAGACCGACGTCGAGTATCAGCTCGTGCGGCGGCTGGGCTGCAAGAAGGTGCAGGGCTATCTGTTCGGGCGCCCGATGCCCGCGGCGGACGCGCGCGGCCTGTTCGAGGGCGCGCGCCGCGTGGCGTGAACCCCAACACCGTCACCCCGGGCTTGACCCAACCCTAACCCCGTCACCCCGGGCTTGACCCGGGGCTTGGCTTCTTCTTTCTGACGA
>JAYTAR010000305.1:0-3638 GCA_043737455.1 Sphingomonadales bacterium
CCTCTGCGGAGAGGTGGCTGAGTGGTCGAAAGCACCGCACTCGAAATGCGGCGTGCCCGTGAGGGTACCCAGGGTTCGAATCCCTGCCTCTCCGCCAATGCCGATGCCGACTGGACCATCGCGCAGAATTGGGACCAGTTCACGGTCGAAGAGCATGCGACATGGGACATATTGTTCGCGCGACAGACCGCGCTCCTGCCCGGCCGTGCGTGCGATGCGTTCCTGCGCGGGATCGATCGGCTCGATCTCGCGCGCCCCGGCATTCCCGATTTTACGGCACTCTCGGAGCGGTTGATGGCAGCGAGCGGGTGGCGCGTCGTCGCGGTGCCGGGCCTGATCCCCGACGCCGTCTTCTTCGATCATCTCGCCAATCGGACCTTTGTCGCGGGCAACTTCATACGGCGTCGCGATCAGCTCGATTATCTGCAGGAACCCGACGTCTTTCACGATGTCTTCGGCCATGTGCCGATGCTCGCCGATCCCGTCTTCGCCGATTACATGGCCGCTTACGGCCGGGGCGGGCAGCGTGCCGGTTCGCTCGGCGCCCTGCAACGGCTGGCGCGTCTGTACTGGTACACCGTCGAGTTCGGGCTGCTGCACGAGGGCGGTGATTTGCGCATCTATGGCGCCGGCATCCTGTCGAGCCATAGCGAGTCGATTGCCGCACTGGTCGATCCCGGGCCGCGTCGGCTCGCGTTCGATCTCGCGCGCGTCATGCGCACCGAATACCGCATCGACGCACACCAGCAGACCTATTTCGTGATCGACTCGTTCGAAGAGTTGCTCCGCACCACACTCGAAACCGATTTCGCGCCGCTCTACACCGCGCTCGAGGATTTGCCCGACTTCGCCCCCGACACGCGCTGATCGTCGTCGTTGACGGGCGTGTCGCACTGCCTAAGGCTGGCGACATGATGGATGCCGACACTTTCGAACAATTGCGCGACATCGTTCGGCGCTTCGTCGACGAACGGCTGATCCCAGCCGAGGATGTGGTCGAGGCCGACGACGCGGTTCCGGCCGCGATCGTCGACGAGATGCGCGCGCTCGGGCTGTTCGGCCTTTCGGTTGCCGAGGAATTCGGCGGGCTGGGGCTCAACATGGCCGAAGAAGCCGCGGTCGTACGCGACCTGTGTCGCGCCTCGCTGTCGTTCCGGTCGGTGATCGGGACCGCGGTCGGTATCGGTAGCCAGGGGATCGCGATCGACGGGACGGCCGCACAGAAATCCTATTGGCTGCCGCGTATCGCGTGTGGCGACGTCATTACCAGCTTCGCGCTTACCGAGCCCGAAGCCGGATCCGACGCGGCGTCGTTGCGCACGACGGCAGTGCTCGAGGGCGATCATTACCGCATCGACGGTACCAAGCGCTACATCACCAATGCGCCGCGCGCGCACATCTTTACGGTGATGGCGCGGACCGACCCCGCTATAAAGGGCGCGGGCGGGATCAGCGCATTCATCGTTCCTGCCGACACGCCGGGGCTGACGTTGGGACAGCCCGACCGCAAGATGGGACAGCGAGGGACCAAGACGTGCGACGTCATCCTCGACGATGTGCGTGTGCCCGCCGACGCGATCATCGGCGGAGTGGCTGGCCTTGGCTTCAAGACCGCGATGAAAGTGCTCGACCGCGGGCGCGTTCATATGGCGGCGGTTGCGCTCGGCATGATCGACCGGCTCATTGAGATGAGCCTGCGCTACGCGATCGACCGGCGTCAGTTCGGCCAGCCGATCGCCGAGATGCAGCTGGTGCAGGCGATGCTCGCCGACATGAAAGTCGATCAGCTTGCGGTCGAGGCGCTGATGCAGTCGGTGGCCGCGCGCTTCGATGCGGGGGAAAAGCTACCGCTCGAATGCGCCGCGCTGAAATATTTCGCAACCGAGGCGGTCGGCCGCGTTGCCGACCGCGCGGTGCAGATTCACGGCGGAGCAGGCTATATGGCCGAATATAAGGTCGAGCGCTTCTATCGCGACGTGCGCCTCTTGCGCATTTACGAGGGTACGTCGCAAATTCAGCAGATCATCATCGCACGCGGGATGATCCGGGGCGCGAACGCGGGGTGAGCGCGCTGACCGGCGTGAAGGTGCTCGACTTGTCGCGCGTGCTTGCGGGGCCGTGGTCAACGCAGATCCTCGCCGACTTTGGGGCCGATGTGCTCAAGGTCGAGCTTCCGGGACGGGGCGACGATACGCGCGCGTGGGGGCCGCCGTTCCGCCAGACCGGCGACGCGACCGACGATCGCGAAATGAGCGCTTACTATCTGGCGTGCAACCGCAACAAACGATCGGTGGCGATCGACATGGCAAAGCCCGCGGGCGCGGCGCTCGTCCGCGCGTTGGCGCTAAAAGCCGATGTCCTCGTCGAGAATTTCAAGGTTGGCGGGCTTGCCCAATATGGCCTCGACTATGGCAGCCTGCACGCGCTCAACCCGCGCCTTGTCTATTGCTCGATCACCGGTTTTGGCCAGGACGGCCCCTATGCCGCGCGCGGCGGCTATGACTTCGTCGCGCAGGGGATGGGCGGGTTCATGAGCGTCACCGGCGAAGCGGGCGGCCCGCCGCTACGCGCGGGGGTCGCGATGTGCGACCTTTCAACCGGCCTTTATGCGGCCGTGTCGATCCTCATCGCGCTTCGCCACGCCGAGGCGACCGGGGCGGGGCAACACATCGACGTGTCGCTGCTCGACACGCAGATCGCGATGCTTGCGAACCAGGGTCTGTCCTACCTCGTCAGCGGCGACATACCCGGTCGGATGGGCAATCGCCATCCAACCGTCGTTCCCTATAAGACGTTCGAGGTCGCCGATGCGACGATCATCATCGCGGTCGGCAACGACGCACAGTTTCGCTCGCTCTGCGACGAACTCGGGATGAGTGAAATCGGTCTTGACGCCAAATTTGCGACAAATGCGGCGCGGGTCACCAACCGCGATGCGATCGAAGCGATGATCGGGGCACGCGTTCGCCACTGTGCAAGCGTGCCATTGCTCGATCGCCTTGCCCGGCGCGGCCTTCCGGCAGGACCCGTCAACGATCTGGCGCAAGTGTTCGGCGATCCGTTCGTCGTTGCGCGCCAAACTGTCCACACGTTCGCTCAGGCTGACGGCGACGCAATTCCCAGCGTCGCGTTTCCCGCTAAACTGTCGGCGACACCCGCAACCATGAACGCGCCACCGCCGTATGTCGGCGAGCAGAGCCGCGTTGCGATCGCCGACTGGTTGGACCTCGACGCCGCCGCGCTCGATCGACTGGAGGCAAGCGCGGCGATCGTGCAGCGCTCAGCGACGGCGTAGCGCCAGCGCGATCCCGCCCGCGATACCCGCCGCCGCAAGCCCTGCGGTCGCGAGCGGATGCAATTGCGCTTCGAGCGCAAGGCTCGTCTTGCGGACGAACAGCGGCTGGTTCGAACGCTCGCGCCCGTCCTTGCGCGGCGCGAAGAGATTGTCCTCGGCGCCGTGCTCTGGTGGCGTATCGATCGTCTGTGCGCCTTCGCCGAAACCTGCTTCCATCACCATCTCGCTGGTGCGCGGCATCAGCGATCCCAGCGTCGTCAGGATCAGGCCTTGTCCGCCGACGGTGATCTCGCGTCGTTGCGTTTCGGCACAGAAACAGATCGCACGGGCGACGAGCTCGGGA
>JAYTAR010000306.1:0-8914 GCA_043737455.1 Sphingomonadales bacterium
GCGCTCGTCAAGCATCTGTCGGGGATATCGAACGACGACATCGCCAGCCTGGAAATCCCGACGGGCCAGCCGATCGTCTTCGACCTCGATGACGATCTCGGCGTGCGCGACCGTTATTATCTGTCGGAACGCTGAGCAAGCGATGCGATGAGTGAAACAGCACAAGTGCCGCAGGTCGGGATCGTCATGGGGAGCCAGTCCGACTGGGCGACGATGCGCGCTACCGCCGATATGCTCGACGCGCTCGGCGTGGCGCATGAGGCGCGGATCGTTTCGGCGCATCGCACGCCTGCACGGCTGGTCGACTATGCGCAGGGGGCCGCAGCGCGCGGCGTGCGCGTGGTGATCGCGGGTGCCGGGGGCTCGGCGCATCTGCCCGGCATGATTGCCGCGATGACGCACTTGCCGGTGCTCGGCGTTCCGGTCGAATCGAAAGCCCTGAGTGGCCTCGATAGCTTGTTGTCGATCGTCCAGATGCCGGGTGGCGTCCCGGTCGGCACGCTCGCAATCGGGCAGGCGGGGGCCAAGAACGCCGGGCTGCTCGCCGCCGCGATCCTCGCGCTCGGCGACGCCGCGCTTTCGGCCCGGCTGCAGGCATGGCGCACCGCACAGACCGAAAACGTCGCGCAAACCCCGGTATGACGCCGCTGCCGCCCGGGGCGACGATCGGCATCATCGGCGGCGGGCAGCTCGGACGAATGCTTGCACTGGCTGCCGCGCAGCTGGGCTATCGCACGCACATCTTCGATCCCGATCCCGCGTGCTGTGCGGGGCAGGTCGCGGCCGCACAGACGATTGCCACCTATGACGACCGCACCGCGCTCGCCGCATTCGCCGGTGTCGTCGATGTCGTCACGTACGAGTTCGAGAACGTCGACGCCGATCCGCTCGAGGAAATCGCATCGCGCGTGCCGCTGTTTCCGCCGCTTGGGGCATTGCGCGTGGCTCAGGACCGCATCGCCGAGAAGCAATTTGCAGCAGCGCTGGGCGCGCGCACCGCGCCCTGGGCGGCGGTGGCGACGCGTGCCGATCTCGACGCTGCCGTCGCGCAGATCGGACTGCCCGCGATCCTGAAGACGACGCGCTTCGGCTATGACGGCAAAGGCCAGGTGCGGCTTACCGACGTGCAGGATAGCGCCGCGGCGTGGGACGCTCTGGGTGGCGCGCCTGCGATCCTCGAAGGGGTCATCGCCTTCGACCATGAATTTTCGGTACTGGTGGCGCGCGGGGGCAACGGGACCAGCGTCACTTGGGATCCGGCCGCCAATGTGCACGACGATGGCATCCTCGCGACGTCGAGCGTCCCCGCGCCCGCCGCCATCGAATCCGCGACGCGGTCCGCGCGCGACGTCGCGATCCGGATCGCCGACGCCCTCAACTATGTCGGCGTGCTCGCGGTCGAGTTTTTCGCAAGTACCGAGGGGCCGGTCGTCAACGAGCTGGCGCCGCGTGTTCACAACAGTGGGCACTGGACGATCGAGGGGGCGGTGACGTCACAGTTCGAAAATCACGTTCGCGCGATCTGTGGCCTGCCGCTCGGCGATCCCGCCCGGGTCGGTTCGAAGGCAGTCATGCATAATTTGATCGGCGCCGCGGTCGATGATTGGCCGCGCTGGGCCGCCACACCGCGTGCGCACCTTCATCTTTATGGGAAGGGCGACGCGCGCGAAGGACGCAAGATGGGGCATGTCACTTTAGTTGATTGAGCGGTCCGGCAGCGAACATCGCGCGGTCGATCTCGTAGATGACGTGCACGACGGGTTTCCCTTCGACCTCGGTATGGTCGAGCCGATCGGTAAGCCACCCGCCAATTTTTTCCATTGCCCGGCGCGAGCGGATGTTGGTTGCGCCAACGCGGAACTCGACGCGCTCGGCGAAGCGCAGCGCATGCGCGAGCATCAGCCGCTTGACCTCATGATTGACCGCGCCGCCCCAATAGTCGCGCGCGACGAACGTCGATCCGACTTCCATGGCCCTGCGGTCCGCGTGATACGAAAGCCGCGAAGAACCGATCAGGCTGCCGGCGGCGCGCTGCGTGATGGCAACGCCACCACCGGAGGCCAATCCCTCGAAGAAATAAGCCCGTGCCACCGGCTCTTGCCACCGCGTTGAAAACGGGTGGACTTCCCAAATCAAGGGGTCGCGCGCGATCGCGTAAAAGGCATCCCAGTCGCTCGCGGCGAGCGGTCGGATGACGACCGTCTCGCCGTGGAGCGTGGGCTGCAGATCGACCGCCAATTAGGCCATCCGCGTGCCCGTCATCGGCGAGGTGCCGAACATTCCGGCCTTGACGCCACCGGTGATGCTCTCACCCTCGACGGTCGCTTCGCACTCGAGCGTCATCGGCATCGGCACCTTCATGTCCATCGTCCAGGTGATCGTGTTGCCGTCGATCTTGCCATTATCGCAATCGAGCGCGCCCATCGCGCCAGCGTTGGTTCCGCTCCAGGTGCCGTCGCCATTGTCGTTCACGGTCAACACCGACTTTTGCTCACCGAGCGGCGACTTCACGACGCAATCCCATTTGCCTGCTGCACTCATCTCTTTTCTCCTTGGGGCCGACCGCTACTTCGCGGTGGGCAGTTGAACCAGTTCGATCGGAAGTCCCAGCTTTTCGAGCTGCGGCCGGATCACCTTGGCATCGCCGACGACCACGATCGCGAGCGTGTCGGGGTTGACCGCAGCGCGCATCGCCGCGTCGAAATCGGCAGCGGTCATCGCGCGATAACGGTCGGCGAGCGTGGTGTAATAAGTGTCGGGGCGGCCGAGAAAGACGATCCGCTGCATCGCACCGAGCACCGCGCCCGATGTTTCAAATTGTCCCGGCAACTCGCGGATACTGCTGTCGATCGTGCGGGCGCGCTCTTGCGACGTCGTTCCCTTGGTCGTCACGAACGCGCGGATATTGTCGAGCACCGCTTTCACCGAATCACCCGTTCGGTCGGCTTGCACCGGGGCGGTCACGATATACGGGACGCGGTTCTCGAACGCCGAGATGCCGCTGCGTACACCGTACGACCAGCCCTTGGTCTCGCGAAGATCGGTATTGAGGCGCGAGACGAACGACCCGCCGAGCACGTCGTTCGCCTGGTCGAGCACGAGCAGCGCCGGATCCTTGCCCATCGCCTCCAGCACCTGCCCCGCGGCGATCACCGATTGCGGCGATTGCGGGCGATCCGCCAGCCAGATCTTGGTCGGCTGCGCGCGCGGCACCGGCGTCGTGAACGCTTTGACAGGGCGCGCCATCTTGTTCGACGGCCAGTTGCCGAAACGCGCATCGAGCAGCGGCTGGATCGCTGCCATCGTCGTGTCGCCCACGACGAAGATCGCCGCACTGTCGGGCCGCAGCCAGTCGCGCGCGAACCGCACAACCGCATCGCGGCCGAGCGGCGCAACCGTCGCGGTCGTGCCCAGCCCGCTGAACGGGCGCGCATAGGGATGCGCGGTGCCATAAAGCTTGCCCGGCAGGATCGTGTTCGCAATCCCCTGCGGCTGGCTCAATTGCGCGGCGATCGCGGCAAGCTGACGGTTGCGCAGCCGCTCGACTTCCTTGGCATCGAAGGCGGGGTTACGCACGACGTCGGCAAGCAGGTCGAGCGAGGGAGCCAGGTTGGCGGTCAGCGCGAAGAGCCCGACGCTCGATCGGTCGAGACTTCCGCCAGAAGAGATTTGCGCGCCCAGCCGCTCCTGCGCTTCGGCGATCTGGACCGAGTTGCGCGTGGTCGTGCCTTCGTCGAGCAATGACATCGTCAGCGACTGCAGCCCCAACGCGTCCTGCGGATCGGCGGCGGACCCGGCGTCGAAGGTAACCGACACGCGTATCACGGGAATATTGCTGCGCTGCGCGAGATAGACCGGAATGCCATTGGCAAGCCGCGCGCGCTCGATCGCGGGAAATGCGAGCGGGGCGAAGCTACCCAGTGCCGGCAGCGCCATCGGCTGGCGCGTTATGACTGGGGTCACGACCGCCTTGATCGCCGCGGGCGGCGCACCGGGCGTGTCGCCGGTGATCGCCAGCGTCGCGGGCGACGTGTCACGCTCGCCCGGCACGACCGCGACGTTGAGGACCGGGCGTCTCAGCCAGCGCTGCATCGCCGCGCGCACCATCGCAGGCGTCGTCGCAGCGAGTTCGGCCAGCTCTTCCTTATATTTGGCAGGATTACCCGAGTAGACGAGACCCTCGGCAAGCGCGACCGCCTTACCGCCAAAACCGCCGACGGCTTCATAGCCGGCGATCGTTCCCGCGATCCCCTTGGTGGCGACGCGGCGCACTTCGTCCGGCGTCGGCCCCTTGGCAATGAAGTCGGCAACGATCGCGTCGAGCCGCCGGGCGACGACATCGGCATCGACGCCGGGCTTCACATCGGCGGTGATCGCGAATTGACCGAGCTTTTCGAACGCCTGCACCCCGGCGCTGACGTTAATCGCGAGCGCATCGCCACGCACCAATGCATTTTCGAGGCGGCTGGAGGCAAGGCCGCCGAGCGCCGACGCCGCCACCGAAAGCGCGGTGGTGTCCTTGCCGTTCACGCCCTCGACCGCCCAATAGCGGGCGATGCGCGTATAGGGCACGCGGTCCTTGATCGTCAGGCTGCGCGCGGCGGACAGTGTGGGAATTTCGGCGGCGATGCGCGCGACGGCGGGCCCGCGAGTGATGCCGCCGAAGTGGCGCTCGACCAGTCGGCGCGCGGTCGCGACGTCGATATCGCCCGCCAGCACGAGCACGGCGTTGTCGGGGCCGTAATTCGCGCGGAACCAATTCTTGACGGTGTCGAGGCTGGCCGCGTCGAGGTCGGCCATCGACCCGATCGTGCTGTGGCGATAGGGATGACCCGCCGGGAATAACGCGTCGCTCACGAAATAATCGACCAGTCCGAACGGCTGATTGTCGCCTTGGCGCTTTTCGTTCTGCACGACGCCGCGCTGATTATCGAGGCGTTCCTGCGTTACCGCGCCGAGCAGCCGCCCCATGCGGTCGGCCTCGACGAACAGCATGCGATCGACTGAAGCGGTCGGTACGGTCTCGAAATAATTGGTGCGGTCGTACCACGTCGTGCCGTTGTTGTTGCTGCCACCGAGCGCGATCACTTCATTGTCGAAGTTCGCGACGTTTTCAGAACCTGCGAACATCAGATGCTCGAACAGATGCGCGAAACCGGTCTTGCCCTTGGGCTCGTCCTTGCTGCCGACGTGATACCAGACCGAAACGGCGACGACGGGTGCCTTGCGATCGGTGTGGACGAGGACACGCAGGCCGTTGGCCAGCGTGAACGCCTGATAGGGAATATCGACCGACTTCACCAGATCGGCGACAGGTGCCGGTTCGGCGGCGACCAACGGGCCGGCGAGGGCAACGGACAAAGCGAGAAGGACGCGCGGCGACATGAATTAAGTCTTTCGAAGCACTATCGCCGCGGAATAGTGCGAAGCGTTTCAGTCTGCAACGTCAATGCCGCTTACGCGTCGTCGGTCATCGCCAGCACGATCTTTCCGACATGCGCGCCCGAATCCATGCGGGCATGCGCAGCGGCGGCTTGTGCCAACGGGTAGACGCGGTCGATCACGGGCTTCAGCCGCCCGGCCTCGACGTGCGGCCAGACGGTACGCGCGATCTCTTCGGCGACGAGCGCCTTGAACGATAGACTACGCGCGCGCAGTGTCGAGCCGGTGAGCGTAAGGCGACGCGCCATGATCGCGGGGATGAACACCTCGGCCTTCGCACCACCCAGCACCGCGATCGAGACATGACGCCCGTCGTCGGCAAGGCATTGCAGGTTGCGCGGCAAATAATTGCCACCAACCATATCGAGTACCGCGGCAACGCCAGCGCCGCCGGTGATGCGGTGGACCTCGGCGACGTAGTCCTGCGCATTGTAATCGATCGCGAACGCCGCGCCGATCTCGAGCGCACGTGCGCATTTCTCGGGCGTACCGCAGGTGACGATGACGGTCAGGCCAAAGAGCCGACCGAGCAGGATCGCCATAGTTCCGATCCCGCTGGTCCCGCCATGGACGAGGACGCTGTCGCCCTCGACCGCATAAGCGCGCTCGAACAAGTTGGTCCACACGGTGAACAGCGTTTCGGGAAGCGCCGCCGCCTCGACCATCGTCAGCGCGCGTGGCACCGGCAGGCACTGACCGACCGGGGCCACGCAATATTGGGCATAGCCGCCGCCCGCGACCAGCGCGCACATCGGCTGGCCGATCAGCGGCGCGACGACATCGCTCCCTATCGCCACGACTTCGCCCGCGATCTCGAGTCCCAATATCGTCGGCGCGCCCGGTGGCGGTGGATAGGCTCCTTTTCGCTGAAGCACGTCGGGGCGGTTGATGCCGGCGGCATGGACGCGGATCAGCACTTCGTCGGGACCCGGCGTCGGGACCGGGCGCGTTACGGGTCGCAAGACCTCGGGCCCCCCGGCCTCGTCGGGATCGATCGCGATCATCGTATCAGGTAGGTCAGCCACGAATGCCCCTGCGTTGCCGATCATTGCTCCATACAGCGCTGTGCGCGACAAAGTCAGCATGGTTTCCGCGCAGCGCGCAATTTTCTGTCACACGGTAGCGTTGGGCGTTGACAGCGTCTGATCGGCGCGCGACCTTTGCGCTGTGGAAGCCGACGAACCCCGCGTGAAGGACGATGCCGCGCTGATCGCGCTCGTTCGCCAGGATCTGGGCCCGCTGTCGGTTGCTGAACTCGATGCGCGCATCGCGGCGTTGCGCGGTGAAATCGCCCGGGTCGAGGCGCATCGTGAAAAGGTCGTTAACCACCGCGCAAGTGCGGATGCGATATTCAGACGCTGAAGACGCAAGTCAGGCGTTCGAGCGTCGTTCTTGATGTGCGGGTCCGGGCACCCGACATGATTGTCAAGTGAGGGGCCGCGCCCGCCGACGCCCCGCCGAAGGATCGAACCGATGCCATCATTTGCCCGCGAACTCGAAACCACCCTCCACAATGCGCTCGCCGCTGCCGCCGGGCGTCGTCATGAATATGCGACACTCGAACATCTGCTGCTGGCGCTCGTCGACGATGAATCGGCCAAGGCGGTGATGATCGCGTGTGGCGTCGACACCGGAGAGTTGAAGAATACCGTCGCGCACTATCTCGACAGCGAACTCGAAGCGCTCCGCGTCGAGGGGCAGACCGACCCTTCGCCGACGAGCGGCTTCCAGCGCGTCGTCCAGCGCGCGATCCTGCACGTCCAGTCGTCGGGTCGCGACGAAGTGACGGGCGCCAATGTGCTCGTCGCGCTGTTCAGCGAGCGTGAGAGCTATGCGGTCTATTTCCTCCAGCAACAGGACATGAGCCGCCTCGATGCGGTCAGCTTCATCAGCCATGGCGTCGGTAAGGGCGCGGAGGCCGCCGGCCCCACCTCGGCGAAAGGGGCCGACGAGGAGAAGCCCCCCAAGTCCGAAGGCAAGGGCAGCAAGCAGGAATCGGCGCTCAAGCAGTTCTGCGTCGACCTCAATGAAAAGGCCAAGAACGGCAAGGTCGATCCCTTGATCGGTCGCGGCCCCGAGGTCGATCGCACCGTGCAGATCTTGTGCCGCCGGTCGAAGAACAATCCGCTCTACGTGGGTGATCCCGGCGTCGGCAAGACCGCGATCGCCGAGGGGTTGGCACGCAAGATCGTCGAGGGCGACGTTCCCGATGTGCTGCTGCCCGCGGTCATCTATTCGCTCGACATGGGCGCGTTGCTCGCGGGTACCCGCTATCGCGGCGATTTCGAGGAGCGGTTGAAGGCGGTCGTGAACGAGCTCGAAAAGCTGCCGCATGCGATCCTGTTCATCGACGAGATTCACACCGTGATCGGTGCGGGCGCGACGTCGGGCGGCGCGATGGATGCGTCGAACTTGTTGAAGCCCGCGCTGTCGGGCGGCACGATCCGCTGCATCGGCTCGACGACCTATAAGGAGTTCCGCAACCATTTCGAAAAGGACCGCGCGTTGCTGCGCCGGTTCCAGAAGATTGACGTCAACGAGCCGACGATCGAGGACACGATCAAGATTCTCGCCGGACTGCGCTCGGCGTTCGAGGGGCATCACAACGTCAAGTATACCCCCGACGCGATCAAGTCGGCGGTCGAGCTGTCGGCGCGCTACATCAACGACCGCAAGCTGCCCGACAAAGCGATCGACGTGATCGACGAGGTTGGCGCGATGCAGATGCTGGTCGTACCCGCCAAGCGCAAGAAGGTGATCACGTCCAAGGAGATCGAGGCGGTGATCGCCACGATGGCGCGCATCCCGGCCAAGAGCGTTTCGAGCGACGACACCAAGTCGCTTGCCAGCCTCGAGACCGACCTGAAGCGCGTCGTGTTCGGACAGAATGACGCGATCGAAAAGCTCGCCAGTGCGATCAAGCTAAGCCGCGCGGGCCTGCGCGATCCCGACAAGCCGATCGGAAACTATCTGTTCACGGGCCCGACGGGCGTCGGCAAGACCGAAGTCGCGCGTCAGCTCGCCTCGATCATGGGCATCCCGCTGCAACGCTTCGACATGTCGGAGTATATGGAACGGCACAGTGTCTCGCGGCTGATCGGTGCGCCACCGGGCTATGTCGGCTTCGATCAGGGCGGCCTGCTGACTGACGCGGTCGACCAGAATCCGCACTGCGTGCTGCTGCTCGACGAGATCGAAAAGGCGCATCCCGACCTGTTCAACATCCTGCTGCAGGTCATGGATCATGGGCGGCTGACCGATCAGCACGGCAAGGCGGTCGACTTCCGCAACGTCATCTTGATCATGACGACGAACGCGGGCGCGAGCGACATGGCGCGCGAGGCGGTGGGCTTTGGCGCGAACAGCCGCGAGGGCGAGGACGAAGAGGCGGTGAAGAAGATGTTCACCCCCGAGTTCCGCAATCGCCTCGATTCGATCGTGCCGTTCGGCTATCTCCCGACCGAGGTCGTCG
>JAYTAR010000307.1:0-3634 GCA_043737455.1 Sphingomonadales bacterium
GGAATCGCGATCCGTTGCGGCACGACGATTGCTGCGGCCAGGGGCGGCGTCGACGGCGTGGAAGCCGCCATGTTGTCGACCGGTGAAGCGATCGCCTGCGACACGATATGCATGGCGATCGGGCTGATTCCGTCGATCGAACTTGTCGATGCGATGCACGGCGCTCGGACGCTAAACGCGGTGCGTGGCGGATACGTCCCCAGCGGCGAAGCATCGGTGACGACCGTGGGCGATTGCGCGGGGCTCGCTGACACGGGCTTCGATCATATCGCGTACCGGATGGACTGGATGCGCGCGCTTGCTGCGGTCAGCACCGCCGACACGATTGTCTGTCAGTGTGAAGAAGTGACGCGCGGCGACTTGCTGGGTGTCCAGCCGCCCAATTATCTTGTGCGGCCCCCGGCGATGTGCGCGCGTTCGCTGAGCACGCTCATCGCTGACGGGCCTCCTCACCCCGACCAGATCAAGCGCCTGACGCGAGCGGGCATGGGGGTGTGCCAGGGACGCCGCTGCCGCGATCAGGTGGCGATGCTGCTGGCGATCGAGGCGGACGCGCCCTTTGGCACGATCCCGCTCGCCTCTCACCGTGCGCCCGTGCGCCCGCTGCCGATGAAGATACTCGCCGACTGGAGTGAGAGCGAAGCGATGACTGCCGCATGGGATGTCTGGTTCGGCATTCCGTCGCAGTGGGTGCCGGTGCAGGATCTCGGTACCGAGCATGAGGAAGCGCACCGCCAGATGCTCTACACAGGGATGTACGAATGAGCGGGGCCGAGGTCGTCATCATCGGCGGCGGCGTCACCGGATTGAGCGCAGGCTGGTGGCTCGCGCGTTCGGGCGTCAAGGTAACGGTGCTCGACAAGGGCATCGTCGGATGGGAGGCCTCGGGTCGCAACGGGGGCGGCGCATCGCATTACCAGAGCCCGTTGTTTGACGAAGAGCATCGGCTGTGGCCGCAGATGGATGAACTACTCGGTTACCCGACCGAGCATCAGCGCGAGCGGATCATAATCGCGATGACCGAGCGGCAGTGGGAGCAATATCGCTTCGTCGCCGAACGGCATCATCGGTTGGGTCACCCGGTCGATCTGCTCGATGCGCAGCAGGTGCAGGATGCGGTGCCGCTCGCCGGGGACAAAAGTTTTGGAGGGGTGCATTATCGGTTCGGCGGGCACGCAAACCCTCAGCGAACCGTGCAGGCATACGCCTGGGCGCTCCAGGATCTGGGCGGGACGATAGTTCAACATAGTCCTGTGACCGGCTTCGAGACCACTGGGGGCAAAGTCACGGCAGTGATTACGGCGGCTGGGAAGCACGGCTGCGACGCACTTGTGATTGCAGCCGGACCGCAGACCGATAGGCTGGCCGCAAAACTCGGCGTCGATATGCCGCTTGCCGCGGCACGCGCCGAGATGATCATCACCGAACCTGCGCCAATGATGAAGATCGGCGGCGTCGATGGTCATAAGCTTTATGGCCGGCAGACGATGCGCGGCAATCTCGCTTACGGTGGCGGTCCGCACGAGTGGATCAATGTCGACGAGGCGGGACCCGCGGCAAGGCCTTCAACGCCGCTGATGCGCAATCTGGCGTCGCGGCTCGCCGAGTTGCTGCCGAAGGCGGCGCATCTCAACGTCATTCGAAGCTGGGCCGGCATCATCGAAAATACGCCGGACGGACGCCCGATCATTGATCGGCTGACAAGTCCCGACAATGTCGTAGTCGCAACCATGTCGGGCGTGGGGTTCGGCCTGTCCCCCGCGTCGGGCCATGCCATTCGCGATCTTGTTGTCGACGGTACGTGCTCGTTTGCCGACATCGGTATTCTTGGCCTTGGCCGCTTTGCCGGGCTGGAAGCCGACTGGCGCGAGAAGCGCGGGTGGTTGCCGATTTCATGAACCGCTATTCGGCGCTGGGGCTCGTCCGCGGGGCATTGGGCGGGCACAGGCATTGGCAGCGTGCGTGGCGCGATCCGGAGCCCAAAGCGCATTACGACATCGTCATCATCGGCGGCGGCGGGCACGGGCTTGCAACCGCCTATTATCTCGCAAAGGTGCACGGCATCACCAATGTCGCGGTGCTCGAAAAGGGCTGGATCGGCGGCGGCAACACCGGGCGCAACACCACGATCGTACGTTCCAACTATCGCCTCCCGCAGCTCCACAATCTGTTCGAATTCGGGCTGAAAATGTGGGAACATCTAAGCGACGAACTCAATTACAATGTGATGTTCAGCCCGCGCGGTGCGATGGTCCTCGGGCATTCGGATGCTGACATGACGACGCTGGCTCAGCGTGGCGACGCGCTGCGCTGCAGCGGCATCGACGCCGAACTGATGTCTCGTGATCAGGTCGCCCGGTTCGAGCCCTTGCTCGATATGTCGCGCACCGCGCGCTTTCCGATCGAAGGGGCAATGATCCAGCGTCGCGGCGGCACCGCACGTCATGACGCGGTTGCCTGGGGCTATGCGCGCGCGGCAGACAGTCGCGGCGTCGATATTGTTCAGAAATGCGAAGTCACCGGCTTCGTCCGCGATGGCGACGCGGTCGTCGGCGTCGAAACCACGCGCGGGCGGATCGGGGCAGGCCGGGTCGGCATTTGCGTTGCGGGAAACAGTGGTCATGTTGCGGGCCTTGCCGGGCTGAAGCTGCCGATTGAATCGCAGACGTTGCAGGCACTGGTGACCGAGGGCGTCAAGCCGATGATCAACAGCGTCATCATGTCGCAGTCGCTCCATTGCTACATCAGCCAGTCGGACAAGGGCGGAGTCGTCTTCGGCGGCGATCCGGACAATTGGCCGAGCTATGCACAGCGCGGCAATCCGATGGTCATGGAACATGCCGTCGCGCAGGGACTGGCGCTGGTCCCTGCGCTTTCGCGGCTGCGCATGGTGCGGACGTGGTCGGGCGTGACCGATATGAGCTTCGATGGCGCGCCGATCATCGGGGAGACGCCGGTCAGGAACCTCTACCTGAATGGCGGCTGGTGCTATGGCGGGTTCAAGGCGACGCCGGCGTCGGGATGGACCTATGCGCACACGCTGGCGACGGGAACGCCGCACGCGTTGAATGCGCCGTTCGCACTTCACCGCTTCGTGCGCGGGGCGACCATCGACGAAACCGGCTCTGGCCCCATGCCGAACAGCCGATGACGTGGAGGCGCTGAGATGATGCAGATCGACTGCCCCCGGTGCGGCCCGCGCGCGCAGGGCGAGTTCGTCTACGAACGCACGGTCGATTCGGTGGTGACGCTGAATGTAACGTTTGATGAAGCGATGAGCGCCCTGTTCACCCGCGCCAACCCGCGCGGTGTCGATGACGAGATCTGGCGACATACGTTCGGGTGTCGCGCGTGGATGATCCTGACGCGCAACCGCGTAACGCATGTGATCGAGGCAGTCCGCGCCGTGGGGCCTGAGGCTTTGCCATGAGCGGTCCCTCGCGTTTGCCCGCCGGCGAGACGCTGAACTTCGTTTTCGATGGCAACGCCTATCGTGCACGGGAGGGCGACACGCTGGCGGCAGCGCTTCTCGCCAACGGCATCGCGCTCGTTGGACGGAGCTTCAAATACCACCGTCCGCGAGGGATCATGACGGCGGGCGTCGAGGAGCCCAATGCGCTTGTAACCGTCGGTG
>JAYTAR010000308.1:0-3626 GCA_043737455.1 Sphingomonadales bacterium
CGTGACCGACAAGGGCGAGTACCGCGCTGCGTGTGCCGAGCATGGGCTGATCTTCGTCGCGCCCGACACCAGCCCGCGCGGCGACGGCGTGCCCGACGCGCAAAGCTATGACTTTGGGCAGGGCGCGGGCTTCTATGTCGATGCGACGCAAGCGCCATGGGCCACGAATTACCGCATGCGCAGCTATATCGAGGACGAGCTGCCCGCCCTCGTCGCGGCGAACTTTCCCGTCGACCTGGCGCGTCAGGGCATCACCGGGCATTCTATGGGCGGCCACGGCGCACTGACCATCGCCTTGCGCAATCGCGATCGTTTTCGCAGCGTGTCCGCATTCGCGCCGATCGCTTCGCCGATTGACTGCCCCTGGGGGCGCAAGGCCTTGAGCGGCTATCTTGGCCCCGATGCTTCGGCATGGCGTGCCTATAATGCCTGTGCGTTGATCGACGACGGCGCGCGCTTGCCCGCGATCCTCGTCGACCAGGGCGAGGCCGATGAATTTCTTGGCGAACAATTGAAACCAGAATTGCTGCGCGCCGCCTGCGACCGGGCCGGGGTCGATCTGAAGCTGCGGATGCAGCCAGGCTATGATCACAGCTATCACTTCGTCTCGACCTTCATGGCGGATCATCTCGCCTGGCATGCCGAGCGGCTGACGGCATGAGCGGCACGCGCCCGCTGATCGTCGGCCTCGGCGGCACGATGACGACCAACAGCTCGTCCGAGCGCGTGCTGCGTCACGTACTTGACGCCTGCGCAAGCGCGGGTGCCGAGACCTTGCTGTTCGACGGGAACGCGCTCGACCTGCCGATGTACGGCTGGGGCAGCCCGCGTACGCCAAAGGCCACCGCGCTGATAGACGGGTTGCGACGTGCCGATGGGATCGTCATCGCCTCGCCCGGCTATCACGGTACGGTCTCGGGCCTCATCAAGAACGCGCTCGATTACGTCGAGGACATGGCCAAGGACGCGCGGCCTTATTTCGAAGGGCGAGCGGTGGGACTGATCGCGGTCGCGGCGGGCTGGCAGGCGACGGGTACGACGCTCGCCACGCTGCGCAGCATCGTCCACGCGCTACGCGGCTGGCCGACGCCGATGGCGGTGACGGTCAATTCGGTGCAGCCGGTGTTCGGCGACGACGGCGCGGTCGCCGACGTGGCGCTGGCACGACAGCTCGACACGCTTGCCCAGCAAGTGGTCGGCTTCGCACGGATGCGGGCGCTCGACGACCTTGCGCGCGCAGCCGCCGGTGCCGAAGCGGCGCAGGATTGACGCGGCGCGCGGAAACGCCGACCCTCGTGATCATGACCACACCAACCGATCCGATGGCGATGTTCCGCGACATGGTCGCGCAATGGGAAAAGATGGCCAACGACTATGGTGGCCAGTTTCTGGCGCGGCCCGAGACCGCCGAGCTGATGCACAAGGCGACCGCGGCAAACCTGCAAGTCCAATCGGCGATGTCGGGTGCGATGGAAAAAGTGTTGGGCGCGGCGAACATGCCGACGAAGACGCAGATCGACGCGATCGGCGCGCGGCTTTCGGCGATCGAGGGCACGCTGGCGCGGATCGAGGCCAGACTGAACGAAGCGGGGACAGCTCCGAGCGACGAGCCGCGCCCCACGCGCGCGCGAAGGCCAGCGCCACCGGCATGAGCGACGCCGCAGTTGCCGATCCTCTGGCCGCCGCACGCGCCGAGTTCGACCGTGCGATGCTGCGCAATATCAAGGGGATCGACTATTTCGCTTCGCCCGACCCCGTGCTGGGCGCGAGCGCGAAAGACGTGCTCGTCGCGCGAGGGCCGTTGCGCGTTTATCACTATCGCCCGCTTGTCGACGATGTGTTCCGCGTGCCGGTGCTGCTGGTCATGGCAACGACCAACCGTGGCTATATCTTCGACATGGTGCCGGGGCAGAGCTTCGTCGAGTTCCTGCTAAAGCGCGGTTACGACGTCTTCATGGTCGACTGGGAAGCGCCGCTTGGCAGCGAAAAGCAGCTCGCGCTCGCCGACTATGTGTCCGATTTCCTGCCCGTCGCGATCGCCAAGGTCGCCGAGGTTACCGGCGAACGCGACGTTTCGGTGGTCGGCTATTGCTTTGGTGGCGTGTTGTCGCTGCTATGGGCCAGCGTGCACGCGACCGACAATCTCAAGAATCTGATCACCTTCACCACACCGGTCGATTTCACCGGGATGCCCGCGTTCCAGGCTTGGTCAGACCGCCGCTTCTTCGACGTCGACCGATTGGTCGACACGGTCGGCAATTGTCCGGCGGAACTGCTCTACACCGCGTTCGACATGCTGCGTCCGGGGGGGCGCGTCGCGGGTAATTTTCGCTTGTGGGATAAGATGTGGGATGACGAATTCGTGAAGTCGCACCGCATGTTCGACCGCTGGAGCACCGACATGCTGCCGCTGGCGGGCGAGTATTTTCGTCAAACCATAAAGCGCCTTGTTTGGGATAACGCATTGATGAACGAGACCATGACGGTCGGTGATCAGACCGTCGACCTGACGCGTATAACCGCGCCGTTCCTGCATGTGACCGCCGAGCACGACCATATCGTGCCCGCCGCGGCGTCGGCGCCGCTGATCGACATGATCGGGTCGAGCGACAAGACCGCGACCGTGCTGAAAGGCGGGCACGTCAGCCTGGTCGCGGGCGGTAACGCGATCAAGCGGCTGTGGCCACAGATCGACCGCTGGCTGGGGGAGCGCAGCATTTGACGACCATGATCGACTGCGACGGTACAACGGTAAGCATCCGTCCGTTCGCGCGTGCCGATGCGATCGCGGTCGCCGCGTTCGCGCAAGGATTGCCCGAACATGACCTCCTGTTCCTCAGTCGCGACATCAAGCATGCGCGCGTGATCGAGGCATGGACCGATGCGCTGGGCACCGGCGAGATCGACAGCCTCGTCGCATGGGCGGACGACCGGGTCGTCGCAACGACCGCGGTCGTCTGCGATCGGCTGGGCTGGTCCGCGCATGTCGCCGAATTGCGCTTGCTCGTCGCGCCCGAGCTGCGCGGCAAGGGCCTCGGGCGCGCATTGCTCGACGCGACGATGACGCTTGCGCGCGAAGGCGGTGCGACGAAATTGACCGCGCGGATGACGCCCGACCAGCGCGGCGCGATAACATTGTTCGAGGAAGCCGGCTTTCGCGGTGAGGCGTTGCTGCGCGGACACGTCCGCGGGCGTGACGGACGCGTGCACGATCTCGCGATCCTTGCGCTCGACGTCGCGCGCGAGGACGCAAGACGCGGGGCTTTCGGCGAATGATGGCGCGGTCCGTTTCGCGCCGCGCACGCAAACCAGTTGACGATCGCAACCTTTCGGGCAGAATATCGCTTACGTAGTCGTAAACCAGCAAACGCACGCGACGATTTGCGCAAAGGAAGCTGATGCAGTCCCAAGCCCTTCATGCCGAGACCCCGATGAAACCGCCATCGATGACGCTCGCGTTGACCGAAGTCGGGCGGGCCGTGACCGAGCTTGGGATGCTGCCCCTTGCCCTGCCCTTTCTGATGAGCACCCCGCGCGGCGATGGGCATCCGGTGCTCGTGCTTCCGGGGTTCGTCACCACCGACTTGTCGACGACCGTTCTCCGGCGCTTCCTGAAACGCCTCGGC
>JAYTAR010000309.1:0-3608 GCA_043737455.1 Sphingomonadales bacterium
CTATTGCACCAGCGAGAAATCGGGATCGAAGATTTCGGCGCTGCGCTCGGCGGTCGTCAGCTTCTACGATACGCTATCCCCGGCGCAGACCAAGCTCGAGGCCGCCGGCCTGCGGCTGCGCTATGCGATGGTGCCCTACTCAATGACGGTGAATACCGGGAAGCTGCTGTATGCGGCAAACGCCAACTGGTTGAAGAACCCGTCGAACTATCAGCAGTGCAGCGGCCAGAACTGCGGCAGCGTCAACAACGCCGCCGTGAACCACTCCTCCAGCTGGTTCGCCTCGACCTGGACCGGGTGCATCGAGGAGCGCTCGACGGCAAACAATATCCGCACTACCTCAGGCTATACGATTCCGGCAAACGCCTCCGACCTCGACGTCGACAGCCTGCCCAACGGCAACTCTGGGCAATGGACCCCTTATGACCCGGCAGCTGCTACGGCCAAGTCGGGGCTTGCCGGGATCGATGCGGCCTGCCCGACGCAGTCGCGTCGGCTCGACCGTTTCGCGACCAGCAGCGACATGAATAGCTACGTCAATTCGCTGACCGCCGGGGGTTATACCTATCATGACATCGGCATGATCTGGGGCGCGCGGCTGATGTCGCAGTCGGGATTGTTCGCAAGCGACAATCCGACGAGCTACAATAATTTCCCGGTCAATCGGCACATGATCTTCATGACCGACGGCGCGATGGATCCCGATCTCAGCGCCTACAGCGCCTATGGGGTCGAGAAGCACGCCAACGGCGGCAGGCGGGTCTCGGGGGATGGCAGCCAGACGGCACAGGACAGTTCGCACACCGCCCGCTTCCGGATGATGTGCAACAAGGTCAAGAGCATGAACATCTCGGTGTGGGTGATCGCGTTCGGCACCAGCTCGGGTACCGGCCTGACCAGCGACCTGCAGAATTGCGCGAGTTCGCCCTCACAGGCATTCAAGGTCGACGACCAGGCCGCGCTCAACGCCAAGTTCACCCAGATCGGGCAGAGCATCGGCGCGCTGCGGTTGTCCCAGTGAAACGGCCGGGCACCACCCGCTCGCTGGCCGGCCACGAGCGCGGGTCGACCGCGGTTGAGTTCGCGCTGATCACACCGGTGTTCATCGGCATGATCTGCGGGTTCGTCGACTTTGCCTACTGGACCTATGTGAAGGCCAGCGCGACCGGTGCGCTCGAGCGGGTCGCGCGCTCGGCCTCGGTCGGCGGATCGAGCGTCAACACCGGGCCGCTCGAAACTCCGGTCCAGAACCTCATCAAGGAAATCGCGAACACCGCGACCTTCGTCTGGACCAAGAAGAGCTATTATCAATTTTCCGGCATCGGCAAGCCCGAGAAGCTGACCAGCGACTATAACGCGAACGGCAAGTACGACTTGGGTGATTGCTGGGAGGATTCCAATCCGGGCGGCAATTACGATTCTGCTCAGGGAACAACCGGGGTCGGCGGCGCCGACGACATCGTCTATTATTCGGTCAAGGTGAACTTCACCCCACTGATCCCGCTGTCGGGGCTGTTCCCGTTCATTCCGACGACCCGATCGGTCACCGCGACGACGATGGTCAAGCGCCAGCCGTTCGCCGCCCAGGCGACCCCGCCGATCGTGTGCAAGTAAGGAGGACGGTCATGCCCTCATTCCGGAAGATCGGCCGCGACCGCGCTGGCGTCGCGATGATCGAGTTCGCCTTCGCCGCGCCGCTGATGTGCCTCGTCGGGCTGGGGGGGCTCGAGCTCACCAACCTCACGCTCGCCTATCTGCGCGTCAACGACATTTCGATGAAGGTGGCGGACAACGCCGCGCGCGTGCGCATGTCGATCGACGAATCGGATATCAACCAGGTGATGATCGGCGTCCGCGAAATGGGCAAGCCGTTCAACTTCGGCCCCAACGGGCGGGTGATCCTGTCGAGCATCGAGCCGGTGATGGGCACCGGATCGCCCGCGCCGGTGGTCAACCAGCATCTGCGCTGGCAGCGCTGCTATGGCGCGAGCGCCGCCAATTCGACGCACGGGGCTCAGGGCGCCGGCGCAACCGGGACTGCGCAGGCGACAGGCTATGGTGTTGCCGGCAAGAGCAAGATCATGGCGGCCGCCAATACCGCGGTGATGCTCGTTGAGGTGGTGTACACCTATCAACCTTTGGTTTCGCCCAACTGGTTCGGACCGATCACGATCCGCGTCCAGCAATCAATGCCGGTCAGGCAGCGCGACGATCATGCGGTGAAGAACGGCGGCAATCTGACCACCGCGCAGACCGCGGCGTGCAGCAACACGCACACGGCATGAGGTCCGGGAAAGCCTACATTTCGTTAACCAGGCCCCGTAACGGTTTGCATACGCTAATCGCCTAGAAAATGCGCATGACCGGGATTTTCATCCCATCATTCATGAACGGGGTTCAAGGATGCGCAGACACTTCAAGCGATTGATCGGCGACCGTCGCGGCAACGCCATCCTCATTGCCGCCGGAGCGCTGCCGCTGGTGATCGGCGCGGCCGGCCTGGCGAGCGACACGGTGCAATGGACGATGTGGAAGCGGCAGCTCCAGCGCGCGGCCGATTCGGCTGCGATCGCGGGCTCGCTCGCACGCCACCAGGGGACCAATCTGGACACGTCGGTTAATGCCGAACTGACGCGGAACGATCATCTGTGGATGGCCGATCTGGCCGCGATCGACGTGACGACCACGCCGGCGGACACCAGCACGGAAGCTTCGCGGGTCAATGTCTCCCTGTCGATCCAGCAAAAGCTCGGCTTCAGTTCGGTGTTCATGTCCGCCGCGCCGGTGATCAACGTCAATGCCCGCGCCGCCATGCTCGACGAGGGCGATTTCTGCGTCGTGGCGCTCGAGAAGGGCACCGATCCCGGGATCATCATCCAGGGCAGCACGACCTCGAACCTCGGCTGCGCGGTGATTTCCGATTCGATCGCGGTGACCGACGCGGTCGATACGATCGGCAACGCCTACACCTTCAACTCGCCGCTCGTCGCGGCGGTCGGCGGTCTGCCGACGTCGATCAGCGGTGCAGCGAAGCTTCAGCCCTATCATGTGGCGATGCCCGATCCCTATGCGGGTCTCGACACTTCGGTTCCGTCAAGTACGCCGTGCACCAATTTCAATTCGCACAAGGGCACGACCAGCGGTGGCGTTACGCAGCTAACGCCGGGTTGTTTCACCGGTTTCGACAGGAACGGGAACTACAACCTTCAGCCTGGCGTCTATTACCTGAACAACACTGACATGGACCGCACGGGCAACGGCTCTCTTACGGGAACGGGCGTAACAATCGTGCTGACGGGCACCTCGCCGGGCACCATCAAGTTCAACGGAAATTCCGACATCAACCTGAGTGCTCCGGTCGACGTCGGCAATCCATTCTTTAAAATATTATTCGCGCAATCCTTGAACGCGACCAACAACAACGACAATGTCATCAACGGCAATAATTCCTCGTCACTCGACGGCGCGCTGTATTTCCCGAAAGGAAAAATCACCTTCAGCGGCAGCAGTAGTGCCTTGTCAAAGTGCCTGATGGTCGTGGGCAAGCAGGTCCACTTCAGCGGCAACTCCAACATCCAGAACAACACCACGGGATGCGTTGCCGACAG
>JAYTAR010000310.1:0-3604 GCA_043737455.1 Sphingomonadales bacterium
AGGCGGCAATGACGGCACTGCTCTCACCGTCACGGCAAGGCGTTCGCGACGAAGCGTTTTTCCTGGCCTTTGCGCTGGTCATGGCGGCGATCCTGGTCGCGGGGTTCGTGCTTCAACTGGCCATGGGACGATCGAGTTTTGGCGCTCCGCCGATCGTGCATGTTCACGCGGTGGTGTTCTTCGGCTGGGTCGTGATTTTCGTCTTGCAGAATATATTCGCGAGGACCGGGTCGATGAAGCTGCATCGGCGGCTTGGCTGGGTTGCGACCGGGTGGAGCGTGGCGATGGTCGTGGTCGGCGTGACGCTCATGCTCCACGTCGTGCGCGGCGCTACGGTGCCGTTCTTCTTCCAGCCGCAATATTTCCTGGTCGCCAATGTCCTGACGCTTGCCGGCTTCGCCGCAACGACCTGGGCCGCCGTCGCCATGCGGCGTCGTACGGGGTGGCACCGTCGACTGCATTTCGTCGGCATGGCGTTTCTGGTCGGGCCCGGGTTTGGAAGGCTGCTGCCGATGCCGCTGATGATGCCGTGGAGCTATCAGATCGCGTTCGTGATCGGCATGGCGTTCCTGCTGATCGGGATGGCCGCGGACGTGCGACGGACCGGACGCGGGCATCCGGCGTGGCTGATAGGACTTGTCGCAATGGGAACCACGATCGGCGCCGCGCAGCTCATCGGCACGGGACCCGTCGGCACGTCGATCTATCGCGCGGCGACCGCGGGCACGCCGGGTGCCGCAGTGGCACCGCTGGCGTTCGCATCCCCGCCCGTTGACGGGCAAGTGACGGGTCGGTGATCCGAGCGGCTTGATTGCACTAGGCGATATGGCCATCTCGCTACCTTCGGGAAGGCAATGAAACATGATGATGACAAAGCCTCTGGTTGGCACCGATCTGCGCGCCGAGATCGACCGGCTGCGACGCGAGCGCAACGCGGTGATCCTCGCGCATTATTATCAAAAGCCCGAGATCCAGGATTTGGCGGATTTCGTCGGCGACAGCCTCGACCTGAGCCGCCGGGCGGCCGCGACCGATGCCGACGTCATCGCGTTTTGCGGCGTAAAGTTCATGGCCGACACCGCCAAGATCCTGTCGCCCGACAAGATCGTCGTGCTGCCCGACATGGACGCAGGATGCAGCCTCGAGGATTCATGCCCGCCTGACAAGTTCGCGGCGTTTCGCAGCAGCCATCCCGATCACATCGCGCTGACCTACATCAATTGTTCGACCGAGGTGAAGGCGCTGAGCGACATCATCGTCACGTCGTCATCGGCCGAAACTATCCTCGCGCAGCTGCCCGCCGACCAGAAGATTATCTTTGGTCCGGACAAGCACCTCGGGGCCTATCTGGCGCGCAAGACCGGGCGTGACATGCTGTTGTGGCCGGGGGTGTGCATCGTGCACGAGGCGTTCAGCGAGACCGAATTGCTGAAGCTAAAGGCGCAGCATCCGCACGCGCCCGTCGCCGCGCATCCCGAATGCCCCGCGCATATCCTCGACCACGCCGACCATGTCGGCTCGACGTCGAGCATTCTCGCGTTCGCCAAGTCGTTTCCCGGGGATACGCTGATCGTCGCGACCGAACCGCACATCATGCACCAGATGGAAAAGGCGCTACCGAATAAGACCTTCATCGGCGCGCCGGGCGCCGACGGCAACTGCAACTGCAATATTTGTCCGTACATGGCGCTCAACACGCTCGAAAAGCTTTATGTGGCGCTGCGCGACCTGCAGCCACGCATCGAGATCGAGGAAGGGCTGCGCCTGCGCGCCAAGAAGAGCCTCGACGCGATGTTGGCGATGGCAGGCGCTACGGTCGGGCGCGGCGATCTGGGGGCGGTGCCGGTAAGCGGGGACTGAAATCGCCGGGCCATGCGACGCCGCCAATTTGGGCAGCGCTGCGTGCATATTACCGCGGATGGATTGCCGCGACGCCTTGACGCGCGGCGATGATAAGCAGGTCCTCGTCGCTGGTCGCAAACGTCAGACGCAATCGCCAGCACGTCGCGATATGGACTACGTCTGGCATCAGCAGCTTTGGCTTTGGCACGCGCACCCATTTGGCGGCAATCTCTATGTCCTCCGGATCGTGATCGACCACTCTGACAGAGCTGCAAAGCCACGCGTCGAGTGCATCGAGCGCGCGTTCACCTTGCGCGTCGGTCAGCAAGTTCATGCGCCTTCGACGCGATATGGCCGACGCAGCCTCGCCGATCGCCAAATGTCCCGTGCAGAAGAGGCGCGTCTCTTGCGCAACCCAGGCCCGCACTCGTTCGCTCGCATTCTCAGTAATTACCAGCGGCACAATCACGCTGGCGTCGAGGTACAGCGTCAATGTGCGCTGTCCAGTTCGTCGAGACGCTTAAGGTCGAGATAGCCATCGGGCATTGCCGGGAGTGCCATTCGCACCGCTGTCAGCTTTTCGAGTGCTGCGGCACGGCCGGTGACCTTTGCATTCATACTTCCAACGCTGTGGAGAGCAACGGTAGGCTTACCGTGGCGAGTTATGACCACTTCCTCGCCAGCGAGTGCCTTATCGATCAGGCTCGACAATTTATCCCTGGTCACGGCCACGCTGTAATGCGCCATCATCATTCTCCGAATATGGCTATCAGAATAGCCATATTCGCTATGTGCATCGAGTGACGAATCCCCGTGCGACTGGCGCACCGTCGCGCTAGACAAACTGCATGAGATTTACGCTGCCCGGTTTCGACCTCGACGCTTTCGTCGCCGCTACGCTTGCCGAGGACCTTGGCACCCCGCCGCGCGACGTCACGTCGGAGGCGGTGATTCCCGCCGACGCGCGCTTTACCGGCGTCATGGACAGTCGCGACGCGATCGTCGTTGCGGGCCTGCCGATCGCAGCGGCATTCTTCCGCGCGCTCGACGCCGACGTCGTCATCGAGACGCTGGTCGCAGAGGGCGAGGCGGTCGCGCGGGGCAGCGACCTGATGCGGCTGTCGGGAAACGCGCGCGCGCTCCTCACCGCCGAGCGGTCGGCGCTCAACACCTTGCAGCATCTGTCGGGCATCGCGACGCTGACGCGCGCCTATGTCGATGCGATCGCGGGCACCGGCTGCGTGCTGCTCGACACGCGCAAGACGCTGCCAGGCTTACGCGTGCTCGAGAAATACGCGACCCGCATGGGCGGCGCGACCAACCACCGCATGGGCCTGTGGGACGCCGCGATGATTAAGGACAATCACGTCGCGGTCGCAGGTTCGATCGAGGCAGCGACCAAGCGTGCGCGCGACGCGGGCATCGCATCGATCATCGTCGAGGTCGACCGGCTCGACCAGATCGACGGTGCGCTTCGTGGCGGGGCAACGCATCTGTTGCTCGACAACATGACGCTCGCGGACTTGCGTGAGGCCGTCGCCGTCGCCGTCGTCGCTGGCCGCGTGCCGACCGAAGCGTCGGGCGGCGTGCGCCTTGAAACCATTCACGCGATCGCGGCGACAGGTGTAACTTATGTCAGCGTAGGACGCTTGACGCAGAGCGCGCCCGCCGCCGATATCGGCCTGGATTTTGCATCAGCTGAATGAGAAGTTGCTAATGGCTCGCAATGCACGACCAAGTTCGATGATTTGGTTTGACAGAC
>JAYTAR010000311.1:0-3591 GCA_043737455.1 Sphingomonadales bacterium
GCGTAGAGCAACGTCCGCCATTCATAACCCGCCGCGATCAGCTGGCCCGCGGCGAAGCTCAAGATCGCCACCGCGATATTGTAGATGCCCATGATGAAGCCCGCGACGACGCCGCGTGTTTCGCTCGCGAAGAGACCGGAATAAATGCCGACTGCGATCGGATACATCGACCCCATGAAGAAGCCCATCACCGAACGCTCGATCGCAAGGTGCCAGAAAGTCTGGACATAGGCGCCCGAGATCAGGCAGCTGCCATAGCCGATCATGACGAGAACGAGCGCATTGCGGCGCCCCATGCGATCGGCGACCTGTCCCATCACGACCGCACCGATCAGCGCGCCCAACGACTGGATCGAATAGAGATAGCCCGACTGATCGAGCGTCATGCCGACGCTGTCGCGAATGTAGGGGCGCAAGATGTCGACGGTATTCCATGCCCACGCGTAGAAAAAATATGCGAGCATGAGAAATGCGAGCGCGCCATAGCGTCGCGCAGCGGGAATATCCTCTGCGCGCAGTTTCGTCGCCATCGTCGCGCTGCTGGTTGCCAAACTTGCCATGCCGCCAATCCCTTTTTCAAAGAGTGCGTGCCGTCGGATGCAAAAGCAAGCGCTGTGGCAAATTGGTCGCAATCGCCGACGTAATTGTCGATTTGGATCGTCGATGTTGACTTCGATTGCAATAAAGTACGACCCGCGTTACCGCCCCGCCTGGGCAAAACATTGCAGCGAAGGGGTATTACGACATGATCACCACGGCACGCGCATTGCGCATCACGGCGTCGGTACTGGCAGTTTCCGTTGCGCTGGCAACGCCCGTTTACGCGCAGACGCCAGCAGCGGCGCCTGCCGCTGCGGCTGACAGCGACGAGATCATCGTGACCGCCCAGCGCGTTGCCGAACGCTTGCAGGACGTGCCGTTGGCGATCACCGCATTGAATGCAGAAACGCTTGCAAACAAGAACGTGACCGACGTGACGCGGCTTCAGGATCTGGCTCCCGGGCTTCAGGTCGGTCGTTCGGGTTCGGACGCGCGGCCGAACATTCGCGGCATCAATACCGAGGCGATCGGCGCCAACTCCGATCCGCGTGTCGCTTTTTATGTCGACGATATCTATCAGTCGCGCACCAGCCAGGCGCTTGCCGGCTTCGTCGACCTCGAGCGGGTCGAAGTGCAGCGCGGTCCGCAGGGCACGCTTTACGGCCGCAACAGCTTTGGTGGTAACATCGCGCTCTATTCGGCAACGCCCAAGCCCGAGTTCGGCGCCGGTGGCAGCATCTTGTACGGTAACTTCGACCGTCTGCGCCTCGAAGGTTTCGTGAATGTGCCGTTCTCGAGCTCGATCCAGGCGCGCGTCGCGGGCATGTACGAAAAGATGGATCCGTACGTTAAGAACACGTCGACGGGCACCGGTTTGGGCGACGAGGACCAGTATTTCGTGCGCGGTTCGGTCCGTATCGCACCTGAAGGCAGCGCGTTTGAAGCGGTGCTGCGCGGGTCGTACTGGAGCCAGCGCGGCAACGGCATCTCGGCATTCGGCTACAAGTCGCTGGGCACGCCCTACGACCCGACGCTGGTGCGCGGCGTCGGCCAGACGCTGACGATCGGTAACCGCACGACGCTGCCGTTCACGGCGGGGTTCAACGGCGGCAGCGCTTACGGCCTGAACAGCTTCATCAACTCGCGCTTTCGTGACGGCATCGCCGACACGGTCGGTGCCAATGGGGTCGCGGTCGATCTCGGCGTGCCGATCGAGCGCGATCCGTACAAGATCAACTTCGACGCCGTCACGATCCGCAAGACGCAGAACACCACGCTGTCGGCAAATCTCAGCTACGACTTCGGGCCGGTCACGGTGCGCTCGATCACCGGCTATGCCGACTTCTTCTCGGTGCGCTCCTCGGACAATGACTTCTTCACGGCGCCGATCGCGATCGATTACAACTGGACGCGCGTGAAGACGTTCAGCCAGGAATTGCAGCTTCTGTCGAACGATAAGTCGAGCCCGTTCCAATGGATCGTCGGCGGCTATTACTATAACGACAAAGTCGAAGAGCGCTTCTTCAGCGACAATAATCTGAACTATTCCACCGCCGGTGCAGGGCCCTTGTTCCCGGGTGGTCAGATCGGATTGTTCCCGACGGGTGCGATCAGCCCGACGCGTGACGATGCTTTCTCGCCGGTGCTGGTCCGTACCAAATCCTATGCGGGCTTTGCGCAGGCGAGCTACAAGATCACCGACGCGCTTCGCGTTACCGCGGGCGCGCGCTACACGAGCGACGACAAGAATTACGCGGCCGGTGTGACGTCGTTTGGCACGGCGGCGACACCGTTGCTTCCCGCGCGGACGCCCGTTGGCGCACCATTCGCATTCTCGCTCGAGCAGCCGGTGAATTTTGCCTGCGGGTCGACGACCGTCGGCGTGGCATCGGGCCAGCCGGTTCCGATCGCGACGAGCCCGGGCACTTTCATCCAATGTGGCCGTGCGAAATTCAAGTTCGCGACCTTCCGTGGTGCGGTCGATTACAAGGTCACGCCTGACAATCTGTTATATGCCAGCGTTTCGACCGGGCGTCGTTCGGGCGGGTTCAACAACGTGTTGCAGAACCCCGACTCGCCAGGTCTCGGCGTAATCGCGTTCCAGCCTGAAAAGGTGACCGCGTTCGAAATCGGTTCGAAGAACGTCTTTATGAACCGCGCGCTGACGCTCAATATCGCGGCATTTTACAACAAGTTCGCTGGGTTGCAGGTTCAGCGCCAGGTGCCCGCGCCGAACGGGCTGACGACGCTGTCGATCATCGAGAATTCGGGCAAGGGGCGCAGCTTCGGCGTCGAGATGGAAGCGATCATCAAGCCGATCCGGGCGCTGACGGTCCAGCTGACGGCGGTCTATCTGAAGTCGCAGTTCACCGATTACGAGACCGGCACCGCGGCCAACGGCCTTGCGCCGTTCCTCAACTGCCCGGTCGCGACGAACGTCGCGGTCAGCACGACGGCGGGCCGCGATTATGCATGCGAAGCGGGCGGCTTCTCGCCGAACGGCTTCCCGTTCCTGAACGGCCTTTCCGATCCGCAGCGGTTCCGCCAGGTGACGACGCTGCCCAACGGCAACCCGGTGTATAACTTCATCATCGCGGGCGGATCGCGTGGGTTCAAAGCGAACATCCCGCTCAGCCCGCGCTGGACGATTTCGTCGGCGGTCGCCTACGACATCGACCTAGGTGGGGCAGGGACGCTGACCCCGAGCGCGCAGCTCTATTACAATGCGGGCTACGACAACCTCGATCTCAACCTGCCGATCGCCAAGACGCCGTCGTTCACCAAGACCGATCTGCGGCTGACGTTCGTCAGTGAGGGCGGGCGTTTCACGCTGCAGGGCTATGTCGAGAATCTCGAGAATACCGCGGTGCTGAACCGTGCGGCGATCGGTGCGAACCGCTCGATCAACGCCAGCTACGCGATGCCGCGTACGTACGGCGTCAAGGCCGGCTTCAAGTTCTGATCGGGAAACGACCGGGGCTCGTGACGCGAGCCCCGGTCGCCTGATCAAGGCTTGGTCGCGATCTGAGGCACGCTTTTCGCAACCTCGGG
>JAYTAR010000312.1:0-3590 GCA_043737455.1 Sphingomonadales bacterium
ATCAGCTCCTCATGGCGTTCGAGCCGCGTCTTTGCGAAATAGAGCTGCGGCACGATCTTGCCGGTCGGGTCGTAGCTGTCGGCATTGACCGCGCTAACCGTGCCGATGCCGCCTGCCGCCGCCCACGCACCTGCGCTCATATGGTTGGTGGCGGCGACGCCCTTGCCGCCCTCGATCAGCGGCCAGACTTCGCGCCCGCGGTAATTGATCGGCGAGAGACCCTTGAACAATGCTTCGCGCTCCGTGGTTACCTCTCGACTATAACGTAGCGCTGGCGAAAAGCGCGCCCTTTTCACCAAGCGCCATCTTGTAGAGCCGCCGATAGGCAGCGATCATCGCCCCCTCGTCATAATCGCGAAGCGCCAATGCCCGGTTGGCGGTGCCCAGCGTCTGGCGAAGCGCGGGATCGGCGACCAACTGACGCAGAGCTGCCGCGAGCTTATGGTCGTCGCAGGGCACGACGAAGCGGCTTTGCGCCTCGGGCAACATCGCGCGCACGTCGCCGACGTCGGTCGCCGCGACGGGCAGTCCAGCCGCCATCGCCTCGACCAGCGAAATCGGGAATTGCTCGCTGTCCGACGACAGTGCGAACACGTCGAAGGCGCCGATGTAGCGATGCGGTTCGGGAAGAAACCCGGGAAGAACCAGCCGGTCCGACGCGCCCATCGACGCCGCCACTGCCGCGACCGCCGTGCGTTCGGGCCCTTCGCCCACGACCACCAGTCGCGTGTTCGCCATCGACAATGCCGCACGCACCAGCCGCGGCACGTTCTTGACCGCGCGCAGCCCCGCCAGCGTGCCGATCACGACCTCCCCGGTGCGGCGCTTCAGTCCCGGGATCGCGCCGCGCTGCGGGGCGGCGGCATAAAGCCTCGTTGGGATACCGTTGGGGATACGGAATAGTCGCGCTGGATCGACGTGCCAGACCGACGTCGCGATCGCCTCGAGCGTCGTCGACGGCACCGCCACTCCCGCCGCGGTGGGCAATGCCAGCCGCCGCAGGAACGTGCGCTTTGCCTTTAAACGCTCACTCTCGTCGGCGTTGAAGCCGTCCTCGTGATGAACGAGCGGGGGCATGCCGCCTGGAAACACTCGACGCGCCATGACCGCGTCCATCGCGCCCCAATTATAGCTCAGGACGAGGTCGAAGCTTCGCATATAGGCGGTCAGCGCGCGGTAGCGGCGATAGCCGGGTCGCCCCGCGAGCAGCGGCGCGTCGCCCGGAAAGTCGACCCGAATGCCCGGCGCGATCGCATCGCGCGCGCCGAGTGCGTCGGGCACCGAGCTGATGATACTATGTCGAGCCGCGTCGCCAAAGGCGTTCATCAACGCGACCGCGCGCGCTTCCTTGCCGCCCAGTGCGAACGTCGAATGACAATGGAGGATGTTCAGCATCCATCGATCCGCACGAGCAACACGTCGATCGCCGCGATCGCTTCTGCTTCGTCGAGCGTCGGCGGGTGGCCGACGCCCGCCACCGTCACCAGGCTCGCCATCGGCAGCCGTGCCACCATTGCGGTAGCGGTCTCAGCCGACAACAGATCGGAGTGTTCGCCGCGAACGATCAGCGTCGGCGCGTCGGCCAGCGCATCGAAGGCGGGCCAAAGATCGATCCCCGCCTCGCCGCCGGGCAGGCTGAACGGCTCTGCAATGCGCTTGTCGTAATCGGGGACGATCCGCCCCGCCGCGGTGATGCGGTACAGACGCTTGGCCATGCGCAGCCAGTCGGTCAGGTCGTAGCCCGGATAGATCGCCGCGTTATTCTCGCCGAGCGCGCGCGCGGCATGCACCCACGTCGGCCACGAACCTACGCGGCCGACGAGTTGGCGAATGCGCTGCAACCCCGCTGCCTCGATCGTCGGGCCGACATCGTTCAGCACCGCCCCCGCCACGCGGCCCTGGTGCCTTGCCGCGAGCAGCATCGCGACGATCCCACCCAGCGAAGTCCCGACGACGACGAACCGGTCGATCGCGAGCGTGTCGAGCAATCCTTCGAGGTCCTGCGCATAGGTCAGCGGGACATAGGTCATCGGGTCCTTGGCAAAGCCGCTGTCGCCGCGGCCGCGCAGGTCAATCGCGAGCACGCGTCGACCCGGCGACAGTCGTGCGGCCAGCATCTCGAAATCGCGCGCGTTGCGCGTCAGGCCGGGCAGGCACAAGATCGGCGGTCGGGCGGCATCGCCTGGATAATCGCGATAGTGCAACCGCACGCCGTCGTTCGACCACCAGTATCCGTCGCTCGTCACTGGCTTGCCGCTCCTCGTCGCACGTTCCATATCGTGGCATGCCCGCAACGCCGCAACAATTCGCTCCCGCGCGCGCGATCGACGCGATCGCCGACTTCATCGCCGACCCGGTCGTCGCCGCCGATTTCCCTGCATGCCGCCTGCGTTTCCGCAACGATCGTGCGGCAAGCGAGGTTGGGCTGGGTGCGCTCGCCGACGACGCATGGATCGATCACTTCGGCCGGTTCGCGCCGCTGCCGGGCAGCCTGCCACAACCACTCGCGCTGCGTTATCACGGCCACCAATTCCGTGTGTACAACCCCGACATCGGTGACGGACGCGGCTTTTTGTTCGCGCAACTCTACGATCGCGCGGGACGGCTGATGGACCTGGGCACCAAAGGGTCGGGGCAGACGCCGTACAGCCGTTTTGGCGACGGGCGGCTGACTTTGAAAGGCGCGGTACGCGAGATCCTCGCGACCGAAATGCTCGAGGCGCTAGGCGTCGCGACGTCGCGAACCTTCTCGGTGATCGAGACCGGCGAGGCCTTGCACCGCGGCGACGAGCCGTCGCCGGCGCGGTCGGCCGTGCTGGTACGACTGAACCACGGGCATATCCGCATCGGCAGTTTCCAGCGGCTTGCGACGATCGGCGACGACGCAGCGCTTGCGCGTCTCGTCGATTACAGCCTGCATCATTATTTCGACGAAGATGCGGGCACCGACGCGCCGGCGCGGCTGCTGCGCCATGTCGCCGCGCGGACCGCGACGATGGCCGCACAATTCATGGCGGCAGGTTTCGTCCATGGCGTGCTGAATTCGGACAATATCAACATCACCGGCGAAAGCTTCGACTATGGCCCGTGGCGGTTTGCGCCCACCTTCAATGCCAGCTTCACCGCCGCTTATTTCGACCAGTCGGGGCTCTACGCGTTCGGGCGACAAGCCGAAGCGATCCACTGGGACTGCGTTCAGCTCGCGGTCGCGCTGCACGGTATCGCCGATCACGACGCGTTGGCGGCAAGCGTCGAGGTGTTCGCGCCCGTTTACCGCGCCGCGATCGTTGCCACGATGCTGGCACGGCTGGGCGTCGTGCCGCGTCGCGACGATACCGATGCTGCGCTCGTCGCCGCGATCGAGCGCGCTTTGGTCGATTCGCAAGTACCGATCGACCGGTTTTTCTTCGATTGGCGGGGCGGCGACCTGCGTCGTGTGGACCCGCTCTACGCCGGCGAGGCCTTTGCGACGTTCCGCGAACTGGTTGCGGGATACGATGCTTCTGAGCCGCTCAACCACCCTTACTGGTCGGACGCCGAACCCTGCTCGATGCTGATCGGCGACGTCGAGCAGGTTTGGGCAGCGATTG
>JAYTAR010000313.1:0-3579 GCA_043737455.1 Sphingomonadales bacterium
AGCACCGGAATGAGTGCCGGGTTGAGGCACCCTGGCGAATTCGGCGACACCAGGCTTGGCTGTCCGGCCGCAGTCGCGAGACTGAACGCGGTCAGGCAGTTAGCGTAATTCTCGTAATCAGCGCCGTACGAGAGATTGTCGCGAAGCTTGAGAATCTCGTTCGCGTAATAGCCCCCGACCAGATAATCGAGTTTGTCGTCGAACGCGCTTCCTTGAAGCCGCAGCTCCTGCGTGAACGTCTGGAAAGTCTGGCGCTGCCCGCCGCCGGCATCGTTCGAGAGCCGACGCAAGATATCGAGGTTGTTGAAGTCGGCATCTTGTCCACGCCGCAATGACCAATCGCGATAGGCGGTGATCGAGGTCAGCGTGGCGCTACCGAACTTGTAATTCAGCTCGCCCGAAACACCCCAATCCTTGACGTTGCCGACATAGTCGACGCCGGGCGTGATCGAGACCTGCCGCGCATAGGTGTTGTCGCTGATGACGCCAGTGCGCCCGTTCGCGCCCGGCGCGACGCTGATCAGCGCACGTTCGATCGCGGCGATCGAGTTCGGCGAGGTCACGACCTGGCCGCCGCTGAGCGATACATTCTGCGTTTGGAAGAAAGTCGCGCCGCAGCACTCTTCCTTGCGGCTCGCATAATCGCCGATCAGCCGGATCGACAGATCGTCGCTCGGCTGGAACAGCAACTGACCACGCACCAGATACCGGTCGCGGTTGTTGATGCTACGGCCCGATATCACGTCGCGGAGAAACCCGTTACGCTTGAAATACACGCCGTCGATCCGCGCCGCGATCTGTTCGGTGATCGGGCCAGTGACGCCGCCAACCAGTCGGATCGCGTCGTAATTGCCATAGGTCGCCTCACCCTCGGCGCCAAAAGTGAACGATGGCTTTGCGGTGATGACCGAAATCAGGCCCGCGCTCGCATTGCGGCCGAACAAGGTTCCCTGCGGACCGCGCAGCACTTCGATCCGATCGATCGCACCCAGTTCGGTCAACCCGACGCCCGCGCGGCTACGATAGACACCATCGACGAATGTCGCGACCGACGATTCGAGACCGGGGTTGTCGCCCACGGTGCCGATCCCGCGGATGCGCGCACCACCCGCCGCGGCTTCGGACGAAGTCGACGAAACAAGCAACGACGGCGACAGCTGGTTCAGCGCGCGAATGTCCGACGCACCCGAATTCTGCAGCGACGCGGCGGTCACAGCCGAAACCGCAAGCGGCACGTCAGACAAGGCTTCGCTTCGCCGCGTCGCGGTGACGATGATGTCACCGGTATCGTCACTCACCTGTGGTGTGGCCGATTGCGGAGCGGTTCCTTGCGCGAATGCGGGCGCAGCGAGCGCAGTCAACGCAACGGACAGCATCAGCATCGACTTAGGCATGGCTCTCTCCTCAGGCTCGGGCGTTATGACCCGTTGCAGCGGCGCATAGGCGCAAAAGTGCGCGTCAATCCAGCACCGCCGCAGCTTGTGCGCGCATTTTGAGCAATGGAGCGGCTTTTTTGCAACACCCAGCCTGCGAGGCTATTTTGGCGCGACCACCATGAGCATCTGACGCCCTTCGAAACGCGGATGCTGCTCGATCTTGGCGACCTCGACGATGTCGGCCTGAACCCGCTGGAGCAACACCATGCCGAGCTGCCCATGCGCAAGCTCGCGCCCGCGAAACCGCAGCGTGACCTTTACCTTGTCGCCCTCACCGATGAACTCGAAAATCTTCTTCATCTTCGTGTCATAGTCGTGATCGTCGATGTTCGGCCGCATCTTGATCTCTTTGATCTCTTGAGTCTTTTGCGACTTGCGCGCGATGTTCGCCTTTTTCTGCGCCTCGTATTTGAACTTGCCGACATCGAGATATTTGGCGACCGGCGGGTCGGCGTTTGGCGACACTTCAACGAGGTCGAGTCCCAATTCCCGAGCCTGTTCCATCGCCTCACGCGTGAACATCACGCCCAGATTTTCGCCGTTCTCGTCGATCACCCTGACCTTTGGGCTCTGGATGAATTCGTTGAAACGGGGGCCGTTGAGCGGCACTGGCGGCTGGCCGAGCGCACGGCGGATCATGGGGGGACGTATAGCGAAGACTCCTGTCGTGACTGTAGATTTCGGCTAAGTAATGCGTTGGGGCGCAAGCGGGAACCCCGCAAACGCGAATTTACGCCACCTGTGGCAAGACTGCGTCACTTGAGGTCTGGCGGGATCGCTTCGCTCGTTAGCCAGGCCACTGCGTCGGCGAGCGCCATGACGCGCTGATTACCATCGCCGGCGGCGTTGCCCAGCGTGCGAACCGCAACCGTGCGCTGTTCGGCTTCGCGCCGCCCGACGACGATCAGTTGCGGTACACGCGCCAGGCTGTGTTCGCGAACCTTGTAATTGATCTTCTCGTTGCGCAGGTCGGTGTCGACGCGCAGTCCCGCTGCCGCGAGCACCGCGCCGACCTCGTTCGCATAATCGTCGGCGTCCGACACGATCGTCGCGACCACCGCCTGCACGGGGGCCAGCCACAACGGGAACTTGCCGGCATAATGTTCGATCAAAATGCCGATGAAGCGTTCATAGCTGCCAAAGATCGCGCGGTGCAGCATGATCGGTCGGTGGCGGTGGCCATCCTCGCCGACATAGCTCGCGTCGAGCCGTTCGGGCAGCACACGGTCCGACTGGATCGTACCGACCTGCCACGTGCGTCCAATCGCGTCGGTCAAATGCCATTCGAGCTTCGGCGCGTAAAATGCGCCCTCGCCGGGGAGCTCTTCCCAGCCAAACTCAGGCGTCGCGAGCCCGGCGCGCACGACCGCGTCACGCAGCTCGTTCTCAGCTTTGTCCCAATCGGCATCGCTGCCAAAGCGCTGGTCGGGGCGCAACGCAAGCTTGATCGCATATTTGAAGCCAAAGTGTCGGTAGAGCCGGTCGGCAAGCGCACAGAATGCCCGGACTTCGTCGACAATCTGATCCTCGCGGCAAAAGATATGCGCGTCGTCCTGCGTAAATTGCCGCACGCGCATCAGGCCATGGAGAGCGCCATGCGGCTCGTTGCGGTGACAGCACCCGTTTTCGTAAAGGCGCAGCGGCAGATCGCGGTACGACTTGATCCCCTGGCGAAAGATCAGGACGTGCGCCGGGCAGTTCATCGGTTTCAGCGCCATCCAGTCGGCGTCGGCGGCGATCACCGCGCCTTCGTCCTCGGTGTTCGGAACAGCGTCGGGGATAACGAACATGTTCGCGCGATATTTGCCCCAATGACCCGATTGCTCCCATTGCGCGGCGTCCATCACTTGCGGCGTCTTCACCTCGAGATAGCCGGCCGCGTCGATCGCGCGCCGCATATACGCCTCGAGCGCACGCCAGATCGTGAAGCCCTTGGGATGCCAGAACACGCTGCCATGTGCTTCGGACTGGAGGTGGAACAAGTCCATTTCCTGCCCGATGCGGCGATGATCGCGCTTCGCCGCTTCCTCGACACGGAGCAAATGCTCGCCCAGCTGCTTCTTGTTCAGCCAGCCGGTTCCGTAGATGCGGCTGAGCATCGCGTTCTTCTGGTCGCCGCGCCAATACGCGCCCGACACGCGCG
>JAYTAR010000314.1:0-3577 GCA_043737455.1 Sphingomonadales bacterium
GTCGGCGCATCAAGCAGCAGTGTATCCGAGCCTGCCGCGCGCACCATGTCGGTCCCGGCGAAGTCGTACAGCCCGAAGTAGAGGATCGCGCCGTCGATCGCACGCAGGTCGGGCAGCCGATCGCGAAGGCGCAGCAGCATGCACGCGGCGAGGTGCGCGCCCGCCGACGACGCCTTGATCAGCAGCCTTTGCGTCCCGAACAACTTTCCGACCGACTCGATCGCCCATAGCGCCGCCGTCTCGCAATCGTCGACCTGCGCCGCGATCGGACTGCGAAGTGCCAGGCGATAGTCGACGCTGACGACCGCCGCGCCGGTCGCGACGGCAAGCTTGGCGTTCTCCCCGTCGGACATGCGCGCGTTTCCGATCGTCCAGCCGCCGCCATGAAAATCGAGAATGACCCCGCGGCACGGCGTGGGGGGACGAAAGATGCGCACCGGTACTTCGCGCCCCAGCGCGCGCGCAACACCAAGCGAGCGTCGTACGTCGCCGGGTACCGGTCGCAGCAGGGGCACGAGTTCGACCGCGCGCAGGAGCGCATTAAGAACGGTGCGCCCAACGAAAGTCTTCATGCGCAACCGCGGCAGCCGGTTCAACCGCTTGTTAAGGGCGTTCGCTTCCGCGATGTCGCCGGCTGTGAATTCGACGAGCATCGGTGCGTTAACGCAGGTGCTCGTCGCTTGCTCCATTCTCAGCCGGGCCGATCTAGCTTCGGGGCAACATGCCGCAAGCCCTTACGCTATTTGCTCAACGGTGGGCATGGCGGTGCATAGCGTGTGGCGGCGGGAGGGCTAGCGGTAGTCACGACTCGTCCGGACAACTTGCTATCGCCAAAGTGAAGGAGCGTCGCCGCTAGCCGCCATATCTTTCCTCGTCACGCGCCTGTTTCTCCTCCGCCGTCGCGCACACGCGTGGCGGTGAGGCGGGGCTGACGAACCATATAGCCGCGCGTCCCGCCCTTAACCCCGCGGTAGCGCAATTTCTCCTCAGTCGGCAGCGCGAAGAAATCGCGCGTCTCGCGCCACGCTCGCTCGATCAGCGCCGGGTCGATTTCATGATAGGCGATGCGTGCGCCCGGTTGCCAGGCATGCTCTTTCAAGCGGGAAGCGATTTGGTCGTGCACCCTGTGAAGTGTGTGAAGTGAACGCACGCAAAACCGCGCTTTCTGCCACGTTTTGGGCGCGACTCAGGGCAGGTTAAATGCTAACTTTGGCTTGCGCCGCGGCGATATCGAGGGGCATCGTGCGCCGTCGTGCCCGCGCGCCTTGCCCCCACGCCTGCGCTCCCCCACACTCGCGCGCATGTTGCGCCAGTATGAACTCGTCGAACGCGTCAAATCTTATGACCCGAATGCCGATGAGGCGTTGCTCGACCGCGCCTATGTGTTCTCGATGCAGGCGCATGGCAGCCAGAAGCGCGCGTCGGGCGACCCGTATTTCTCGCATCCGATCGAGGTCGCGGGCATCCTGACCGACCTGAAGCTCGACGACGAGACGATCGCGACCGCCATCCTGCACGACACGATCGAGGATACCGTCGCCACGCACGAGGAGATTGCAGCGAAGTTCGGTCCCGCGGTCGCGCGGCTGGTCGATGGCGTGACCAAATTGTCGAAGATCGAAGCGCAGTCGGAAAACCACCGCGCGGCGGAGAATCTGCGCAAGTTCCTGCTCGCGATGTCCGACGACATCCGCGTGCTGCTGGTGAAACTCGCCGACCGGCTGCACAACATGCGCACGCTGCACTTCATTGCCGATCCCGCCAAGCGCCGCCGGATCGCCCGCGAGACGATGGAGATTTACGCGCCGCTCGCCGAGCGCATCGGCATGTACGAATTCATGAACGAGATGCAGACGCTGGCGTTTCGCGAGCTCGAGCCCGATGCGCATGCCTCGATCAGCAAGCGGCTCGAGCAATTGCACGCGGGCGGCGGCGACCAGATCGCGCGCATCGGCTCGGGGCTGAAACTGCTGCTCAGCCGCGCCGGGGTGGAAGCTGACGTGTCGGGGCGCGAAAAGCATCCCTATTCGATCTGGCGCAAGATGGCCGAGCGCCACATCAGCTTCGAACAATTGTCCGACGTGATGGCGTTCCGCGCGATCGTGCCCGATGCGGCGGCGTGCTACCAGGCGCTCGGCATCATCCACGCGCGCTGGCCGATGGTACCAGGCCGGTTCAAGGATTACATCTCGACGCCCAAGCGCAACGGCTATCGCTCGCTGCACACCGCGGTCATCCATTCGGAGAAGATGCGGATCGAGATCCAGCTGCGTTCGTCCGAAATGCACGCGCAGGCCGAATATGGTTTCGCTGCCCACTGGACCTATAAGCAGGGGACCAAGCGCCCCGACGTGCCCGGACGCTGGATCAGCGACCTGGTCGAAATCCTCGAAAACGCCGACAGTCCCGAGGAGCTGCTCGAACATACGCGCATGGCGATGTACCAGGATCGCATCTTTGCATTCACGCCCAAGGGCGAATTGTTCCAGCTGCCCAAGGGCGCGACGCCGATCGACTTCGCCTATGCCGTTCATACCAAGCTGGGCAACGAGGCGGTGGGTGCCAAGATCAACGGCCGCGTGGTGCCACTGCGCACCCCGATCGAGAACGGCGACCAGGTGCAGATTTTGAAATCGCGCGCGCAGGAGCCTCAACCCGCATGGCTCAACTTCGTCGTGACCGGAAAGGCGCGCGCCGCGATCCGCCGCTATGTCCGCAACAAGGAGCGCAGCGAGGGCGTCGCGCTGGGCCGCAAGATCTACGACGATCTGGTGCGCCGCCTGCCCGCGACGCTGGGAAAGGATGCGCTCGCTGCCGCGCTGAAGCGACTGAAATTGTTCGACGAGGGCGCGCTGATGGAGGCGATCGCGCGGCGAACGCTCACCGATCTGCAGGTGATGGAGGCGTTGATGCCGGGCGTTGGTGGGGGTGATGTCGCGGTCGCACCCGCGCAGCGCGAACCGATCTCGATTCGCGGCCTGACACCGGGCGTGGCGTTCGACCTCGGCGCGTGCTGCCATCCGGTTCCGGGCGACCGCATTGTCGGGCTGCGCCGCGCCGACGAACCGATCGTGGTGCATGCGATCGATTGCCCGGTGCTGGCCAACGGCATCGATGCCGACTGGATCGACCTGGCATGGGGCGACGGCACCGACGGCGCGGCGGCGCAGCTGATGGTCGTGTTGAAGAACGAACCCGGCGCGCTGGGCGTGGTCGCGGGCATCTTCGGCGCGCATCACGCGAACATTCTGAACCTGAAGCTCGAGACGCGCGACGCCGCCTTCCATAGTTTTCGCGTCGACCTGGAGGTCAATGACCTGCACCATCTGACGCGCATCCTCGCCGCGCTGCGCGCCGCCGATGCCGTCAGCCGCGCCGAACGCACGTGAGCCGGTGTTGCGACCATCGCCGCGCTTGCGCATTAGGGACCATGATCTGGGAGACGCGCACGTGACTGACCAACCCGACGAAACCGACCGCGATGGTGAAGGCGACAAGCGCCCGGCTGGCCGCACCGCGGCATGGGCAGCGGCGGCGGGCATGGGCATCGGCTCGGCCGCGCTGGTGGCTGCATTGC
>JAYTAR010000315.1:0-3574 GCA_043737455.1 Sphingomonadales bacterium
TGGTGCCCAGAAGAGGACTCGAACCTCCACGACCTTGCGATCGCCAGCACCTGAAGCTGGTGCGTCTACCAATTCCGCCATCTGGGCACAGAGAACGTGTGTTTGGGTAGGCGGCCGCGCTTAGCCGGGGGTTTGGTGCGCTGTCAACGCACTGCCAGGCCGACTTCGTTCGCTTGTCTTGGCTTGGCGAAGGCGGCATGGGCGCGCGCAGCGGGAGCGCGGTGCGATGCGGAACGAACTGGTGACGGTCTTTGGCGGGGGCGGCTTTCTGGGCCGCTACGTCGTGCGCGATCTGCTGGCGGCGGGCGCACGCGTGCGCATCGCGAGCCGCACGCCAAGCGACGGCTGGTTCCTGAAGACGCAAGCGGCGCTCGGCCAGATGCAATTCGTCGCGGCCGACATCCGCAGCCCGGACAGCGTCGCCCGTGCGCTTGCCGGGAGCTGGGGCGCCGTAAATCTCGTCGGCGTGCTGACCGGTGATTTTGAAGGGCTGCAACGCGACGGAGCGGGCAATGTGGCACGTGCGGCACGCGATGCCGGCGTGGCCGCGTTCGTGCACATGTCGGCGCTCGGTGCCGATGCGGGCAGCCTGGCGCGCTACGGGCGCACGAAAGCGCAAGGCGAGGCGCTCGTGCACCATGCGTTTCCCGAAGCGATCGTTCTGCGACCGTCGGTGGTGTTCGGGCGTGAAGACCAGTTCGTCAATCGTTTCGCGGCGATGATCGCGGCGCTGCCGATCGTTCCCGTCCTGCGCGGCGATGCGAAGTTTCAGCCGGTGTTCGTCGGCGATGTCGCCAGGGCGGTCGTTGCCGCACTCGACCGGCGTACGGCGGGGGCCGGGCAAGTGTTCGCGCTCGGGGGCCCGGCAGTCTTCACGATGGCATCGCTGAACCGCTGGATTGCCGCCGCGATCGGACGACATCCGCTTTTCCTCGCGCTTCCCGATGTCGTCGGCGTGGCAATGGCCCGGGGGCTGGGCTGGGCACCAGGCGCGCCGATCACGCATGACCAGTGGCTGATGCTGCAGAACGACAATGTCGTCGGCGATGCGCGCGACGGGCTCGCGGAACTGGAAATCGAGCCGACCCCGCTCGAGGCGGTCGCCGACAATTGGCTGGTGCGCTATCGCAAGCATGGCCGGTTCACCAACCTCAAGGACTGACGGCATGGATGTTTTGACCGCGATCCTGCTCGGCATCGTCGAGGGGTTGACCGAATTCATTCCCGTGTCGTCGACGGGGCACCTCATCCTTGCAGGAGAGCTACTTCAATTGCGAACTGCGCAGTCGGCGACTTTCGACGTCGTCATCCAACTGGGCGCGATCCTCGCCGTCGTCGTGTTGTTCTGGCGCCGCTTCGTCGGTGTCGCGGCTGGACTGACGCGCCGCGAACCGTCGGCATTGGCGTTCACCCGCAACGTCGCGCTCGGCATCGTTCCAGCGATCGTCATTGGCGCGTTCGCTTTCGATGCGATCAAGTACATGCTTACCGCGCCGATCATCGTTGCCGTCGCGCTCATCGTTGGGGGCGTCGCCATTCTCGTGATCGAGCGGCTGGTGGTAGCCGGCGCGGCAATCAGCGTGGAGACGATGCCATGGCGCGTCGCACTCGGCGTGGGCGTCGTGCAATGTCTTGCGATGATCCCCGGGGTCAGCCGCTCGGGCGCGACCATCATGGGAGCGTTGGCGCTCGGAGTCGATCGAAAGACAGCGGCCGAGTACAGTTTCTTCCTAGCCGTGCCGATCATGGTCGCCGCCAGCGGAAAAGCATTGTGGGAGGCACGCAGCACGCTTGGAGGGATCGACTGGGGAGCAATTGCAATCGGCTTCGCTGTCTCGTTTTTCGTGGCACTGCTAGTGATACGAGCTTTTATTGAAATTGTCGGACGCTACGGCTTTGCGCCCTTCGCGTGGTATCGCATCGCCATCGGTATCATCGCGCTGATTTGGCTGCTCAACCGATAGGTCCGCCTTATGACCTTTTCGATAGGGATATACCCTGCGTCGTTCATCGATTGACAGTACGACACAATTAACAGGTAAGCATTACTGACATTCAAAATTGACATGCGTTCCGGCTGAGCTAATTGCCGTGTATGCTCGAGTTCGTCGATCACCCTCAGGAATACCCTGCCAAGCGCGAGGCCACGCCACGGGCGCAGGATTTTCGTGAAATTGCCGATCGTTACGCGGCCGACGATGCCGAGGCGCAGTCGGCGCGCTGTTCGCAATGCGGCGTACCCTATTGCTCGGTGCATTGTCCTCTGCACAACCACATACCCGACTGGTTGCGGTTGACCGCCGAGGGGCGGTTGCGCGAGGCGTATGAGCTGAGCAACGCCACTTCGACGATGCCCGAAATCTGTGGCCGCATCTGTCCCCAGGACCGGCTGTGCGAAGGCAATTGCGTTATCGAGTTTTCGGGACACGGCGCGGTCACGATCGGCTCGGTCGAAAAATTCATTACCGATACCGCATGGGAGAATGGCTGGGTCGAGCCCGTTGTGCCTGGGCCCGCGCGCGGCCAGTCGGTCGGCATCATCGGCGCAGGGCCTGCCGGAATGACCGCCGCCGAGTTGCTGCGCGTGCGCGGCTACGACGTGCATGTCTACGACCGCCATGATCGCGCGGGCGGACTGCTGACCTATGGCATTCCCGGCTTCAAGCTTGAAAAGCCTGTCGTCATGCGCCGCGTGGAGCGATTGCGTGACGGCGGGATCGTGTTTCATCATGGCTTCGAAATTGGCCGCGACGCCTCGCTCGACGAGTTGCGGCAGCGCCACGACGCGGTGCTTATCGCCACCGGCGTCTATAAGCCACGCGCGATCAAGGCACCGGGCGTCGGTACGCCGGGCGTGATCGACGCGCTCGACTTCCTGGTGGCGTCGAACCGCAAGGGTTTCGGCGATGCCGTGCCGGCGTTCGACGATGGATCGCTCGATGCCAGCGGCAAGCGCGTTGTCGTCATCGGTGGCGGCGATACCGCTATGGACTGCGTGCGGACGGCGGTGCGGCAAGGCGCGACATCGGTTCAGTGCCTTTACCGTCGCGACCGGGCGAACATGCCGGGATCGCAGCGCGAGGTCGGCAACGCCGAGGAAGAAGGCGTCGAGTTCGTCTGGCTGTCGGCACCTGAGGCCTTCGACGGGAGCGACCGGGTGACGGGCGTGCGCGCCGCGCGCATGCGCCTCGGTCGCCCCGACGCCAGCGGACGTCGTGCGCCCGAAGCCGATCCCGGAAGTGAATTCCGCATCGATGCCGACCTCGTCATCAAGGCGCTAGGTTTCGATGCCGAAGATTTGCCGAAACTGTTCGGCGCGTCCGACCTGGGCGTAACGCGCTGGGGCACCGTGCGCATCGACCACAAGTCGATGATGACGTCGCTAGATGGCGTATTCGCAGGCGGTGATATCGTGCGCGGTGCCAGTCTCGTCGTCTGGGCGGTACGCGACGGCCGTGACCTTGCCGAACATATGCACGCGTATCTGAAGGCGAAGGCGAAAAACGAAAAGGTAGCAGCATGAAAATTGGTTTCTTGGCGGTGAGTTTAGCTTTCGCAACTCCCGTCGCTGCGC
>JAYTAR010000316.1:0-3571 GCA_043737455.1 Sphingomonadales bacterium
GTCAATGTGGCGGCGGCATCGGTCGGAATCGTAGCGCTCCTGATCCTCGCCTTCGGTGGCGGACGGCCCGCCGGACTGATCCTCGCGGGCACGCCGTTCGCGATGGCGGGGGGCGTGATCGCCGTCGCGCTGACTGGCGGCGTGCTGTCGTTGGGCGCGCTGGTTGGCTTCGTAACTCTGTTCGGCATCGCCGCGCGCAACTCGATCCTGCTGATCTCGCACGTCGATCACCTTGTCGAGCATGAGGGGGCTCAGCCCGGCTTGGCAACCGTAATTCGCGGCGCGCGCGAGCGCGTGACGCCGATCCTGATGACGGCGCTCGTTACCGGGCTCGGCCTCGCGCCGCTCGCACTGGAGGCGGGGCAATCGGGCCGCGAAGTTCAGGGACCGATGGCCGCGGTCATCCTTGGCGGACTGGTCACTTCGACCTTGATGAGCCTAGTGCTGTTGCCGGCGCTGGTGATGGCCTATCGATGGCCAAAGGCTGGTGGTGTGGAGGATCGGAACGATGCGGCTGCTGCTGATCGAGGATGACGAGGATACGGCCGCCGCGATCGTCGACGCGCTGACGACGTGCAATCATGTAGTCGATGTCGCCACCGAGGGAACCAACGGTCTGCGGCGCGCAATCGGCGGTGACTATGACGTCGTCATCGCCGATCGGATGCTGCCAGGGATGGACGGACTGGCTGTCGTGACGACAATGCGCGCGCAGGGCCTGATGGTGCCAACGCTGCTGTTGACCGCGATGGGCTCGGTGGGCGATCGCGTCGCCGGGCTTCAGGGTGGGGCCGACGACTATCTGGTCAAGCCCTTCTCGATGGCGGAGCTCGAGGCGCGCGTGACCGCGCTCGGCCGCCGCGTGAATGCGACCACCCCAACCCTGCTGGTCTTGGCCGATCTTCAACTCGACCGACTGGCGCGCGAAGTTCGGCGCGGCGATAACGTCATAGACCTGCAGCCGCGCGAATTTCAGCTGCTCGAACTGCTGATGCTCAGTTCGCCTGCGGTCGTCACGCGGACGATGCTGCTCGAACGGGTCTGGCGTTTTCATTTCGATCCGGGGACCAACCTCGTCGAAAGCCATGTCAGCCGCTTGCGGACGAAGATCGACCGTGGGGGCGACGCGCCGCTGATCATTACAATCCGGGGCGAGGGCTATGCGGCGCGCGCGGGGCTGGTTTCCTGATGCGGTCAGCCGTGTTCCGGCTGATGCTCATCAACCTTGGTCTGCTGGTGGCTGCGTTGCTCGCGGCGGGTGTCGGCGGATGGCTCGTCACCCGCGGAACGGTCGAGCGCGCCGCGCGCGACCGGATCGCGATCGAGGTACACGCGATCACGGTCGAGCTCGCGCAGGAGGGGCGCGAGCGGGCAGCGCAAGCCATACTCGCTCGCTCGGAACGTCCGAGCGCGCTCGAATATCTGTTGCTCGATCCGCGAGGGCAATGGATCGCGGGGGATTTCGTCGGTGCCCCCCGAACCCCGGGTTGGCATGATCTCGATGCTGATGAAGGTGCAATCGGGCTTGAGGGCAAGGACAGGCTGATCGCGCGGACGGTCGTGACGCCGGACGGGTCGGTTCTGGTGGTCGGCGACGATCTCGGTCGCGCCGACGCGGTCCGCGAAGTCGTCTTCGGCGCGGTCTTCGCCGCGGGCGCGGTCGCCTTGATCCTGAGCCTGATTGTCGGCGTGTTCGTAACCCTCGGCGTTGCGCGCCGGATGCGACGGATGGTGGCAACCGTTCACGCGGTCGAAGGGGGCGACATGGCTGCACGTACCGGCATCGCAGCAAGAGGGGACGATGACATCGACGCGCTGGCCACCGCGATCGATGCAATGCTCGACCGCACCACCGAGCTCGTCGCGACCGTCCGGCGCGTCTCGGCCGGAATTGCTCATGACCTGCGCACACCGTTGACCCGCGCGCGCCACGCGCTCGAAAAGGCGCGTGTTATGCAAAACCCTAAGGAACGCCTGACCGTGATTGCGGTTGCCGAAGAGAGCATCGATGCAGCGCTTCGGCTATTCGATGCGATGCTCGACCTCGCCGAGATCGATTCCGGCGAAGCGCGTGCGCAGTTTACGAGCGTCGATCTGGCGTTGATCGCCGAAGACGTCGTCGATGCCTATCGTGCGGAGATCGAGCAATCGGGCCGTACCCTCGTACTAGTCGCCGATGATGACATGATCGTCGACGGCGATCCGGATCTGCTTACCCGTGCGCTGGCCAACCTCCTCGACAACGCACTGAAGCACTCGCGCGCCCAGGCTTCGATCTCCGTGACCGTTGCCCAGTCGGGAAGCGCCGCGTCAATCTGCGTTCAGGACGATGGGCCTGGGGTCGACCCCGCCAGTGTCGAAACGATGCTGCGGCCCTTCGGCCGCCTCGACGCCGCGAGGACCACCCCGGGGAATGGCCTTGGCCTGGCGATCGCCGAGTCGACGGTCCGCCTGCACGGAGGAACGCTCGACCTCTACCACCTCGAGCCCGGCCTCAGAGTGTGTCTGCATTCGCTTGCTCTCCGCAGGTACAGCATGACCGGCGACGGTCGCCCGCGCGCCTGTTAACGACATCGGATGAACACCCCACTTCCCCATCCCATCGTTCCGCGGGCGAGGATTCCGCGAACCGTCTGGGCGCTAGGGTTCGTCAGCATGTTCATGGATATCTCGTCGGAAATCGTCCACGCACTGCTGCCGCTGTTCTTGACCGCGACATTGGGCGTGAGTGTGGCGATGGTCGGCTTGATCGACGGCGTCGCCGAGGCGACGGCTTCGATCACCAAGGTATTTTCGGGTTATATTTCCGACCGCATCGGTAAGCGCAAACCACTGATTCTCATCGGTTACGGTCTTGGGGCCCTGTCGAAACCGCTCTTCGCGCTCGCCGGGACCGCACCGGTCGTATTGGGCGCGCGTTTCGCCGACCGGATCGGCAAAGGGCTGCGCGGCGCGCCGCGCGACGCACTCGTCGCCGACGTGACGCCGCCGGAAATACGCGGTCGGGCGTTCGGGCTCCGGCAGTCGCTCGACACGGTCGGTGCGTTCATCGGGCCGCTGATCGCGATTGGCCTCATGGTCGTCTTTGCCGGCGACATCCGATCGGTATTCTGGATCGCAATCATACCGGGCGCCGTCGCGGTGTTGCTCGTTCTGATCGGTGTCGAAGATGCTCCGAATCAAATTCACGACAAGACCCCTGCTCGACCCCCAATCCGCTTGCTCGATCTCAAAAAGCTCGCTGCGTCGTTCTGGCACACCACGGGTATTGGCGTCGTTTTCACGCTTGCCCGGTTCAGTGAAGCGTTCCTGATCTTGAAGGCCAGCGCCGAAGGCTTGCCTTTGGCGTTGGCGCCCCTGGTGTTGGTGGCGATGAATGTCGTCTACGCGCTGGGTGCCTATCCTGCCGGAGTCCTGTCCGATCGCGTGAGCGGACGCGCGTTACTCGGCGTTGGCATGACCTGCCTGATCCTCGCCGATCTCGCGCTGGCGCTGCTACCGGGTGTCGGCGGCGCGTTTGTGGGTATAGCGCTGTGGGGCGGACATATGGCGCTGACGCAGGGGCTGCTTG
>JAYTAR010000317.1:0-3560 GCA_043737455.1 Sphingomonadales bacterium
CGCGCGTAGCGAAGCGCTTGATCGCACTGCGCCGCTACGCCAGCTTTTGACCGAGCCGTGGACCCATCCGTATTCTTCCGCACTAGAAGCGCAGAGCGAAAGGTGACATTCAACGTGTATCAAAATGTGTCGTCTTGAGAGCTGGAGCTGAGCTGGGAATGCTGGTATGAACGATGCCGACCCCGCGGTAACGCCGGGCGACGATGCCTCGCTGCCTTTCGTCATTCATGAGGGCGAAGATCGAAAACCTGCCGGGCACCTGATCGTCGGTATCGGCGCTTCGGCGGGCGGACTGGCTGCATATCAGTCGTTTTTCAAAGCAACACCGGCCGACACGGGTATGGCGTTTGTCCTCGTCCAGCATCTCGACCCAGATTATGATAGCGCGCTCGCCGAAATCATTGGCGATTCAACGGCGATGCCCGTCACCAAGGCTGTCGATGGCACAATTGCCGCGCCGAACACCGTCTCGGTCGTTCCACCCAATTCTATCCTGAAAATTGAAAACGGTATCCTGCGCGTCGCGGCGCCAGAAACTCCAACCGCGCGGCGATCATCGGTCGACATCTTTTTCGTCTCGCTCGCGCAGGATCAGGGCGACAACGCCGTCGGTATCATTCTCGCTGGTTACGGTAGCGACGGGACGATCGGCATTTCGGCGATCAAGGAAGCGGGCGGGCTGACGCTCAGCGAAGCCGCGTTTGATCATCAGGCCAAAATGGGCATGCCGCAAAGCGCAGTGTCCAGCGGTTTTGTCGACGACATCCTTCCCGCTGACGGTATGCCGGCAGCGCTGATCGAATATCGTGATTATAAGCACAGCGTTGCCGAGCGTTTGAACCACGAGGACAAGAGTTCGGACCTTGGCGGGCAGCTGGTGACGATCTGTTCGATCCTGCACAGTCGGCTGGGGCGTGATTTCGGCCAGTACAAGACCAGCACGATGCTACGTCGGATCCGTCGCCGCATGCAGGTGTTGCGGATCGAAAGCGCGCGCGATTACGCCGAACAATTGCGCATCCTCCCCGACGAGCCGCAATTGCTGTTTCACGAGATCCTGATTGGGGTCACGCGCTTTTTTCGCGACGCGGTCATGTTCGAACTGCTTGCCGACACAGTGGTGGCGGCGCTGGTTGCCGACCGCGATAGCGATGCGCCGATCCGCGCGTGGGTGGCCGGCTGCGCCACGGGCGAGGAAGCCTATTCGCTCGCCATCCTGTTCAAGGAAGCGTGTTTGAGCGCCGAATCGTCGCGCAACATTACCATTTTTGCAACCGACGTTGACGACCGTGCGATCATTTTTGCACGCGCAGGACTGTTCAGCAGCACCATAGAGGGCGATATTTCTGCCGAACGGTTGGAGCATCATTTTGTGAAGGAGGGCGACCGTTACCGGGTCGCCAAGCACATCCGCGACATGTGCGTATTTTCGACGCATGACCTTGTCAAAGACCCGCCCTTTTCAAAACTCGACCTGATTACCTGCCGTAATCTGTTGATCTATTTTGAAACGCCGTTGCAGCAGCGTGTTCTAACGACATTCCATTACGGATTGAAGCCAAACGGTACGTTGTGGCTGGGTCCTTCGGAAACAATTGCCAATAGTGGAAAACTGTTCGAGTCGGTCGACAAGCGCAGTCGCATGTATCGACGGCGTGACGTTGCCGCCGAAGTGCCGCGGCCCATCAGCAGCCGCGCCTCGCGCGCCAGCCTCGCGCAGCAGACCCCTCCAGCGACCGAGGATATTGATTTGCATGCGGCGCGCATACTCGCGCGCTACGCCCCCGCTTATGTGATCCTTGACCACCAGAGCGATGTTCAGCGGTTTTCCGGTCGGGTCGCCAAATATCTGGAACCGGTTACCGGCGGCGCCAGCTTCAACCTTTTCCGCCTGCTGCACGCCGAATTGCGCACGACTGCGCGGGCGCTGGTCCGCAAGGTGGTCGAAACCGGGGTGGCGGCCGAACAACAGGCTGAGTTCCATGTGGACGGCCGACCCGAAACCATCAACCTGATTGCCGAACCCATCGTTAGGGCGAGCGGTGGCCAGCACGGGTTGATCCTGGCGTTCCAGGAGCTGATTCAGCCGAGCCCGGGGCCAGACGTTGGCGCATCCACCGATGGTGGCCAGCGCGAACTGACTGCCGCGCGGGAGAAATTGCAAACCATTACCGAAGAACTCGAAACCGCAAACGAGGAGCTGCAAAGCTCGAACGAAGAGTTCCAGTCGGTCAACGAAGAGCTTCATTCGACCGTCGAAGAGCTGGAGACCTCGAAAGAGGAATTGCAGTCGATCAACGAGGAGCTGCAGACTTTAAACGCCGAACTGAGCAATCGCGCTGACAGCCTCGTCCGCTCGAACAGCGACCTTGCCAACCTGTTCGACAGTACGGCGATCGCAACGATATTCCTGGACAACGACTTGCGAATCCGGCGCTTCACCCCGGCAATTTCCGAACTGTTCAACGTTCGAGAGGGCGATGAGGGACGTCCGATCACCGACTTTTCTTCGCGCCTTGCCGACGAACAACTGGCGGATTCGGCGCGCGCAGTGCTGCGCAACCTGGAAGCGGTAGAGCGCGAAGTCGACACGAGCGACGGCGCGTGCACCTTTCTGTTGCGAATCAAGCCTTATCGATCGCTGAACAATGTTATCGACGGTGTGGCGGTCACGCTGGTCGATATCACCGAGCGCAAGACACTCGACAAGGCGCGTGCACGCCTCGCCGCTATTGTCGATTCATCCGAAGACGCGATCATCAGCCACGACCTCGACGGCGTGATCACCACGTGGAATCACGGCGCGCAGCAAATCTATGGTTATACCTCTGAAGAAATCGTCGGAGAGCCGATGTCGACGTTGCTCGCCGACCATCAGGTCGACGACTGGCCATCGTATCTCGCACGGTTGCGCAAAGGCGAGGTGATCACCAATTTCGACATCAGCCGGGAGGCAAAGGACGGGAAGACTATTCACCTGTCGCTGACGATCTCGCCAGTTCGCAACGACAGAGGGGTGATAGTCGGTGCGTCGGCCGTCGCGCGCGACATCGCCGAACGCAAGGCCGCCGACGAGCGCGCATTGCTGCTGATGGGAGAACTCGATCACCGGGTGAAGAACATCCTTGCGGTCGTATCGGCAGTGGTGACCCAAACGCTCCAATCGGGCGGCCCGCCCGAGCTGTTTGCTGCCGATCTCGAAGGGCGCATTCTGGCAATCGCGCGCGCGCACAACATGCTGACCGATCGCGGGGGCACCGAAGGGTCGTTGCGGACGCTGATCACTACCGAACTCCGGCCTTATCAGCAGGGAGGCAATGTCACGCTCGACGGCGATGAAGTCGTGCTGACTCCGAATGTCAGCGTCACGCTCGCGTTGGCGGTTCACGAACTGGCGACCAATGCCGCGAAATACGGGTGCCTGTCGGTTCCCGCAGGCAAGCTCACCGTGGCGTGGCGCGTGGTTGGTCCGGATGATGCGCGGCGGCTCGAAATCGACTGGACCGAAGCCGAAGGCCCCCCCGTCGCCTCGCCAAAGCGTCGCGGATTTGGTTCAAAGC